>JAIPGA010000010.1 GCA_021736445.1 Synergistales bacterium
CCCGCCATTGTAGATAGCATCTACAATGGCGGGGCTTCCTTTGCCGTAGGCTCGCTGGGCTTGACGGATAGAAGTCATCAGTAGAGCACCAACCTTTGCTTGGTTTTACAACGCGATTTCAGATATGAGGCACTATTTCTGAATTGCACTAAATATTGACTCTTTTCAAACGATCTTGCGCGGCTCTCAAGAAGTTGCTATAATATTCGCAATCTTATTCGGGATATTGGATACAGTATCCTAATGGAGGAAAATTAATGCCCCAATCCCTTGAATCGATACGGTCGCGCAGACTTCCCCCGCTTCGCGAGGATGTGTACAAAGCCCTTCTTCAGGCGATTTTCTCCGGTCAGCTCAGTACCGGTCAGCATCTTGTGGAGGGAGAGATCGCCCGACAGCTCGGCGTTAGCCGAACCCCCGTGCGCGAAGCCGTGCGAAGGCTGGAGAGCGAGGGGCTTGTCAATGTCGACCAGGGGAGGGGTCTCAAGGTTATCGATATCAGTGATGACCGGATTCGGGAGATCTTTGCCGTTCGGGAGTCTCTGGAATGTGTTGCCGTGATTTTCACGGTCGAGCGCGTTACGAAGGAGGAAATACGTCGTCTTGAACGTATTGTCGCCGAGGGGCTGGAGTTTGCATACCGGGATGACACAGCGTTCTTCTTGAAGTCGGTTAAACAGTTTAACAAAGAATTTGTAGAAACAAGCAAGGCGCAAAATCTCATTAAAATTATTTATAATTACCATGAGTATGTGCACTGTCTTCGTCTGCGCAGTCTCGCTGGCAGGGAGAGGCGCATAGAGGCGGCTCGGGAACATGCCGCCATGCTGGAGGCAGTAAAGCAGGGCGAGAGCGAATTGGCAAAGGAGATCATCCACCAGCACATCCAAGGGGCACATGAATATTACAAGAGTGCCAGAGGCGTCGCCCGCGACATGGAGGACGCAGAGGCGTCCTTGATGTCGCGGGTGCAGAACCGTACTGAATAACCTGGAGAAGAGAGGGGGTATGGATGCGGGAACCCGAAATGCCGTGAGTGCTCCACAGGGTATCGGATCACTGAACAGAGGCAGAGGAGGAATGTGAAGATGAAAAAGTTTGTAATGCTGCTTGTTGCGGTTTCCATGGCGACCCTTTTGTTTGCAGGCGCGGGCTTTGCGGCGGATTATCCTTCAGAGCCCATCGAAATGATTGCCCCGGCCACTCCTGGTGGAGGCTGGGATACAACGGCAAGGTCCATCCAGCACGTCATCAAGAAAAACGACATGTCTCCCGAGTCGATTATCGTTACCAACAAGCCGGGGGGCGGCGGTGCCGTAGGCTGGACATACCTGAACAGCAAGGCGGGAAGCGGCTACTATCTCGCCGTCAATTCAAGCCTTGTCTTTCTCAATGAACTTCTTGGCAGGAGCGAACTCTCCTATACGGATTTTACCCCCATCGCGATCATGGCCACTGAATGGTGCGCCGTCTTTGTCGGCAAGGATTCCAAGTTTGACAGCGGTATAGAGGTTATGGAGGCCCTGAAAGAGGATCCCACGTCACTTTCCATCGCCGTTGCCCCGAGCCTCGGAAATGACGACCACCTTTCCTTTGTCATGGCGGCAAAAGCCTATGGTGTCGACACCAGCAAGCTTCGTTTTGTCGTGATGGGAAGCGGCGGCGACATCCTTCCCGCACTCCTGGGTGGACACGTCGATGTTGTCACCGGTTCCGTCTCTGAAGGTGCGGAGCACGCCCGTGCCGGTAAGGTAAAAGTTCTGGCTGTTACCTCGGATGAGCGTCTGGGCGGCGAGCTCTCCGATGTTCCCACCTGGAAAGAGCAGGGTATCGACGTGGTTTTCCCTCACTGGCGTGGTGTGATGGGCCCCAAGGATATGCCTCAGGAAGCCATCGACTGGTGGAACAAAACGCTTTCCGCAGTTGTTGAGACCGAGGACTGGGCCAAGATCCTCAAGAATAACAAGTGGGACGACTTCTACAAGAACAGCGAAGAGACCAAGGCCTTCATGGACGAGAACTTCCAGATGTACAAGAACCTCGTTGAAGAGCTTGGCCTGGCCCAGAACTAGGAGTATTTTCTTACCCTAGAATACAGGGGCCCCGGTATATCCGGGGCCCCATTCTTCGGAGGTCTTCGCAATGAATACGAATAGAATATGCGGAACAATCGGGATTGCGCTGGGAGTCCTCTGTTTGATAGGTGCGCTCAACATTCCCGAGCCGGTTATGGGGGACGCACTTGGTCCCAAATTTTTTCCGCTACTGGTGAGTGGCGGTATGATCATTATCGGCATCGTTACCTGGCTGACGGATGTGCGGAATGCCGGAAAGGGACACTACGAACGGACCCAGGTGATCACACCGAAGTGGAAGGAAGTCTACCTAATGATCGGTGTGACCATTGTGATCGGCCTGGTATACTCGATGCTCTTCGTTGATCTTGGATATATCATATCCACCTTTATATTTGTGGGCGCCATACTGAGCCTTGTCAATCCAAGAAGGCATGTCATGAATCTCATTATTGCGCTTGTTTTCAGCGTGGGGGCCTATTATGTCTTTGCAAAACTGCTTGGTTTGAGCCTCCCCCGCGGCGTCCTGGGGTTCTTCTAAACAGCAGGGAGGATTGCGATGCGGAGCTGCCGTTGGCGTCTCTCTAAGGGAGGAATGGAATCATGGAGGAAACACTAGGATATATCATTCAGGGCTTCGGAAACGTACTCTCCGTTTCGAACTTACTCTGGCTTTTTATGGGGGGGCTCTTGGGGACCATCATAGGCATGCTGCCCGGTATCGGGCCGGCTACCGGGGTGGCGGTACTGATCCCCATGACTTTCACCATGGACCCGATGACCGCACTCATGACCATGTGCGCCATCTACTACGGAGCGATGTTCGGCGGGTCGAGGAGTTCAATCCTGATCAATACACCAGGTGATGGGTCGGCTATCGCGGCCACCTTTGATGGATACCCGATGGCCCAAAAAGGAAGGGCGGGCCCCGCGCTGGCTATTTCTGCACTCGCATCATTTATCGGGGGGATCATAGCCGTTTTCCTGATGACACTTCTTGCGGGTCCTATGTCGTCCTTTGCGATCAAGTTCGGGCCTCCGCAGTACTTTTCCCTCTTTGTCTTCGCCCTTTCTGCGACGGTTTCAATTTCCAAAGGTTCCCTGCTCAAGGGTGCTCTTGCAATGTTTATCGGCCTCATGTTGAGTACTGTCGGGATTGACCAGCAGAGCGGTATGGGGCGGTTTACGCTGGGCGTGGCGGAGCTGCAGGACGGCATCGACTTTCTCGTCGCCATCATTGGGATCTACGCCATCGGTGAGGTCTTCCTGAACTACGAAAGCCTGGACACGGCCATTGAAGCGCTGAAGAAGAAGTTCGGCAAGGTCTGGATAACTATGGACGATTGGAAGCGCTGTTTCTGGCCGATTATGCGGAGTACGCCCGTCGGTTTTATTGTAGGCGTACTGCCCGGTTCGGGAGGCTCCATCGCCTCAATGGTTGCCTATACCAATGAGAAACAGCTTTCCAAACATCCAGACGAGTTCGGCAATGGAGCCATCGAAGGGCTGGCCGCGCCGGAAGCTGCAAATAACGCCGCCTCGGTAGGGGCGCTTATCCCCATGCTGACGCTGGGAGTGCCGGGTTCGGGAACGACCGCCGTCATGCTTGGGGCGCTGATGATGATGGGACTTCAGCCGGGACCGCTGCTGTTTACGGAGCACCCGCTGCTGGCCTGGAGTGTTATCGATAGTATGTACCTCGGCAATATACTTCTTGCCATCATCAACATCCCACTGGCCGTGTTGATCGTTAAAGTCCTGTATGTCCCCAAGAGGGTTCTATTGCCCATCATCCTGGTTCTTGCGTTTTTGGGAACCTATACCATGAATTACAGCGTTGTCGACTTTTATATGCTGCTTGTGTTCGGCGTCATGGGCTATGCAATGAAAAAGCTCAAGATACCGGCTGCCCCGATGGTGCTGGCGCTGATTCTGGGTAATATGATGGAACAGGCCTTCCGGCAGTCGCTTACCCTTTCCATGGGCAGCCTGATGATATTTGTGGAGAAACCTATTTCCCTGACATTGCTTATTATGGCTCTTCTGTCTACTTTGTATCCGTTCTTTGCTGAGTGGCGACAGAAGAGAAAACAGCAATAGATCCAGATCAGATGAAATGAATAAAGAGGGGGCGTTGGTAACTGTACTCTGACGCCCCCTTCTTTTTGTAGCGAAAGGGGTGGTCCCCTGGAACGTCTGCTTGTGGCGGGAGCTGTCTTGCTGGGGGGGTACGCCGGATGGAAATCCCCCATTCCCTCGGGTGCCCTGATAGGGGGAGTTGTCCTCGGTTTTGCGGTGAAGGGGTGGCTGGGGCACAGCTCTGTGGATGTGCACACCCTTTCGGTGCTTGCCCAGCTACTTATATCATACGTTATCGTAAGCCGCACTTCTCTGGAAAACCTTGCTCTATTGCGGCGACTTTTCGTTCTGGCCTTCATGTACAACCTGATACTGTACATTGTCAGCTTCGGCGCCTCGTTTCTCCTGGCTTCGTTCACAGGCATGGATGTGATGACGGCACTCTTTGCAACACCACCGGGGGGGTTGTCAAGCCTGGGCATTATCGCCGCAGAGATGGACGTGGAAGTCCCTGTGACGCTTCTCTTCCACGTTATCAGGGTCACGCTTATCGTCTGCCTCGTGCCGATGCTGGCTGTGTGGCTCAAATCGCGCTATTCAATGACTGAAGTGGAGTAGAACGCTGAAATAGTTGGGGAGGGAATCTGCAATGCACACAGGAAAGATGCTGCGGGAACGCCTCGAGAAATCGGAAATAGTAGTTGCTCCCGGAGCTCAGAACGCGCTTTTTGCACGACTCATTGAAGAATTCGGTTTCGAGGCGATCTATGCCACCGGTGCGGGAATCGCCAATTTGCACCTTGGCTGGGCGGACCTCGGCCTGACGACGATGACGGAGGTTGTGGAGACCGTACGCCGGATGACGGATGTGGTTTCAGTTCCGGTAATCGCCGATATCGATACCGGCTTTGGCAACCAACTGAATGTCTGGCGGACCATTCGTGAGTTTGAAAATGCTGGGGTTGCAGCTGTCCAGATCGAGGACCAGGTTTTCCCGAAGCGTTGCGGTCATTTTGCCGGTAAGGATGTTATTCCCCGGGAGGAGATGCTCGACAAGATCTGTGCGGCCAAGGACGCCCGGAAGAGTGACGATTTCCTTATTATCGCCCGCACCGATGCAGGAGCCGTCCACGGTTTTGAGCAGGCAATCGAGCGGGCCAACGCCTACGCTGCAGCTGGTGCCGACCTTCTCTTTGTAGAGGCACCGCCTACGGAGGAAGAGCTCCGCAGGGTTCCCAAAGAGGTGGATGGCAAGGTTGTCGCCAATATGGTGGAGGGCGGGAAAACACCGCTCTTTTCGGCACAGGCGCTTGAAGAAATGGGATATAGCCTTGTTCTCTTTGCCAATGCCACCCAGAAAGCGGCGATCCGCGGACTTGAACGGCTGCTGGGGCACCTCTCGGAAACAGGCGAGACCTGGAGCGAGCCTGATCTGATGATCTCCATGGAACGCCGTAACGAGATAACGGGATTGCATGAATTGCGGCGGAAAATGGAAGGGTACGGTCCTGAAGCCTCGCGGTAGAGTGGCGCCGCACAAAAGCGGCGAGAGCATATATTCATCAATGGTGCCTGCGCCCCACAGGAAAGAACACGCCCATCCCCCGGCATAAAGGCCAGTGGTACCTGCCGTGCTCAGAAAAGGTTTCTGGTACAGGGGGTGTTACTGCGTCATGACAGACATCATGCAGGAAATTGCAGGCTTTTATTTGTGCTGTACAGCACAGGCGAGGTGATACGACGATGATAGAGAAAACGGCCCAGGCCGGCACGCTGGAGTCCTCGGACTGCCTGGTGACGGTGGCCGGAAGCGGGACAGTGGACATAGACTACCGAGGCGCCAACGCCGCCCTCTTCGGGGAGCGGACCCGCGCCATCGTGGAAGAGATAGTGAAGCGGCGCGGTCTGGACGGTGCCAGCATCCAGATACAGGACCAGGGCGCCCTGGAGCCCACGCTCCGGGCCCGTCTTGAGACGGCGCTTGCCCGCGCCGGCGCCTGAGGAGGTGGAACGATGCCCAGAGTCTGCCGCTCCATGCTCTACGTACCGGGGAACAACCCCTCCATGCTCCAGCACTGCCCGGTTTTCGGCGCCGACAGCGTCCTGCTGGACCTGGAGGACGCCGTGGCCATAACGGAAAAGGACGCTGCCCGTCATCTTGTGGCCCACTTTCTGCGGAGCCTTGATTTTGGTGAGATGGTGGTGACGGTGCGCCTGAACGGTGCCGACACGGAGTGCTTCGAGGAAGACATCCGCGCCATCGTCCCCTGCCGCCCCGACGCCGTGCGGCTGCCCAAGTGCCATACCGCCGAGGACGTGCGCCGGCTGGACGGACTGATCGGTGCAGTCGAACGGGAGCAGCGCCTCCCGGAAGGAGGCGTGAAGATCCACGCCATGATCGAGACCGCCCGGGGCGTGGAGCACTCCTACGAGATCGCCTGCGTCTCGCCGCGAGTGGACGCCCTCACGCTGGGCGGGCAGGACCTCACCGCCGACATGGGTGTACGGAAGACCCCCGGCGGGAGCGAGATCTTCTACGCCCGGAGCCGAGTGGTTATGGCGGCCCGTGCCGCAGGGATCGACGTCTTCGACACCGTCTGGGTAGACGTGAACGACAACGAGGGACTGCTGGAAGAGACGAGGATGGTCATCGGCCTTGGGTTCACCGGGAAGGCCGCCATCCATCCCGGACAGATCGAATGGATCCACAGAGCCTTTGTGCCGAAGGCACGGGAAGTGGCCCACAGCCGCCGGGTGGTGGAAGCTGCCGACGAGGCCGAGCGCCGTGGCAAGGGAGCCGTTGCCGTGGACGGGCGGATGATCGACGCGCCGGTGGTCGCCAAGGCCCGGCACATCCTCGAACTGGCCCGTCTCTACGGAATGGAAGGGGGAGAAGAGAAATGACCGAATGGGTACGCAACGCCCTGGGGCGACAGGTCCCCTGCACAACGCCGGGACTCGGCGAGCTGATCCCCTTTTCGGGAGCGATGACGAGAATAATCGGAAATACTGAGGTGCTCCGGAACTGCCCGCCGCTGAAGCCTGAACCGCCCACGCGGAGCAAGGTGACGCAGAGCCTCAGGAAGGCCGTGGAGGCCTCCGGACTTGAAAACGGGATGACCGTCTCCTTCCACCACCACGTGCGCAACGGCGACGCCGTGGTTTCCATGGTATTACAGCTCCTCCACGAGATGGGGTACCGCGACCTCACTCTGGCGCCGAGCTCCCTCACCGGGGTGCACGACTGCGTGGCCGACTACGTCCGCAACGGCACGATCCGGTGCCTCTTCACCTCCGGCCTCCGCGGCGAGGTGGGGCGCATGGTCTCCAGAGGCGAAATGGACGTGCCCGTGGTAGTCCGCAGTCACGGCGGCCGTGCCCGGGCAGTGGAAGAGGGGAGCATCTCCATCGATGTGGCCTTTGTAGCGGCTCCCACCTGTGACCCTCTGGGTAACGCCACCGGCAGCGAAGGCCGCTCCGCCTGCGGCGCCCTGGGCTATCCCATGCTGGACGCACGGTATGCCCGGCACGTCATCGCCATCACCGACAACCTGGTGGACTACCCACTGGCGCCGCGGATCTCCATCCCACAGTACGACGTGAACCAGGTCGTAGAGGTCGACAGTCTCGGTGATCCATCAAAAATCGCCACTGGTGCAACCCGAATCACAAACAATCCGCTGGATCTCCGCATCGCCAAGAGCAGTTTCGACCTGATCCAGGCCTCGGGGATGCTGGCACCGGGTTTTTCGTTCCAGGTAGGAGGCGGTGCGGCAAGCCTTGCCACTGCTTCCTATGTTCGAACCGCCATGCGTGAACAGGGTATCGTGGGGAGCTTTGGGATGGGTGGCATTACCGGCTATATGGCCAGCATGCTCGAGGAGGGGCTTTTTAAGGCCCTTTTTGATATCCAGAGCTTCGATGCCGCAGTGAGTGATTCCATAGCCAACAATCCCAACCACATGGAGATCGATGTCTCCTGGTATGCCAATCCGTTCAACAGGGGATGCATGGTCCATAACCTGGATATCGTGGTGCTTGCGGCGCTCGATATCGACACCTCCTTTAACGTGAATGTCCTCACCGGAAACGATGGTTTCCTCCGGGGCGCCTCGGGCGGGCACTCCGACACCGCTGCCGGCTCGTCGCTCTGTATCGTAGTGGCTCCCTCCTTCCGGGGCGGTGTGCCAACCATCAAGGAGCACATCCCTACGGTGGTAACGCCCGGAGAGACGGTAGACGCCGTGGTAACGGAGCGGGGTATCTGCATCAACCCGCGGCGTGAGGATCTGCTGCAGGAGGCCACAAGAGCGGGCCTTCCCGTTGTGGATATCGAAAAACTCCACCATGATGTGACGCAACTCACCGGAAAACCACGACCCGTGGAGTATGACTACGACAAGGTGGTGGCGCTGGTGGAATACCGGGATGGTACCATAATCGACTGTGCCTATAAGGTGCAGGAATAACCGGGAGACCTCGCTTGTGAGACAACCCTGAACTTGTGCCAGCTCATTGTAGCTTCCGGCGCTGGATAGGAGGCTGCTGCCCTTGGAGGAACCCGCCTTCAAGGATAATTGTAAGAGGGAGTGCTATCCCTCTGCCTGTTTGTTTGGGTGGCAACAGTATGTATCTTCCCTCATTGTGCACCGAGGTTTCGCAACGAAGAGGGAAATGCTTTATTTCGCGAAGGTTCGGAGAACGGGTGTTCTTTGTCAGCTGGCTGGAGTGCTGCAGCGAAAAAATCGATGCAATAATTGCAATTGCACGTTAATTTCCGAAAGCTTTGACCGATTTGCGGTTTTCTGCTAAGATGCCACACCAAATTCCCCCTATTATGGATGAGGGTAAGGGAGGAACGAGCGATGGGACAGACACTCTGCGAAAAGATCATGGGCGGGCACATCGTCGAGGGCGCGTGGGGGCCCGGGAAGCCGCTGGCCATCAGGATCGACCAGACGCTTTCCCAGGACGCCACGGGGACCATGGCGAACCTGGAGTTCGAGGCCATGGGTGTGGACAGGGTGCAGACCGAGCTGTCTGTAAGCTATGTGGACCACAACATGGTCCAGCAGGATTTCAAGAATCCCGACGACCACCGCTTTATGCAGGACATAGCGGCGAAATACGGCATGGTCTACTCCCCGCCGGGGAACGGGATCTGCCACCAGGTGCATCTCGAACGCTTCGCCCGGCCCGGCCGGACGTTGCTGGGCTGTGATTCCCACACCCCCACCGCCGGCGGGGCCGGGATGATCGCCATCGGGTCCGGCGGTCTCGATGTGGCCATGGCCATGGCGGGCGAGCCCTTCTGGGTGACCACCCCCAAGGTGGTGGGCATCAAGCTTTCCGGGAGCCTTCCGCCCTGCGTCTCCGCCAAGGACGTTATCCTGGAGGTGCTCCGCCGGATCGGCGTCAAAGGCGGCGTGGGCAAGGTGCTGGAGTACTTCGGTCCCGGTGTGGAGAGCCTCTCCGTACCCGAGCGGGCTACCATCACCAACATGGGCGCCGAGACAGGGGCCACCACCTCCCTTTTCCCCAGCGACAGCCGCACCAGACAGTGGCTGGCCGTCCAGCAGCGGGAAGAGCAGTGGACCCCCATGCAGGGGGACGGAGAGGAAGACTACGACGAGATCATCGAGATCGATCTCTCCTCGCTGGAGCCGCTGGTGGCCCAGCCCTTCCAGCCCGACAATGTGGTGCCTGTTGCCGAGATCGAGGGGATGGCCGTCGACCAGGTGATGTTCGGTTCCTGCACCAACTCCTCGCTGCGGGATATCATGGCTGTGGCCCATCTGCTGGAGGGCAACCGGGTGAGTCACGCCGTAGACGCCGGGATCTCCCCGGGCAGCCGGCAGGTTCTTAGAGCCGCCGAGGATGCCGGTGCGCTCAAGACCCTGATCGCCTCGGGTGTCCGTCTGCTGGAGGTCAGCTGCGGTGCCTGCATCGGCATGGGTTTCGCTCCGCCCACCGAAGGGGTCTCGCTGCGGACGATCAATCGGAACTTCCTCGGCCGCTGCGGCCACAAGAGCGGCAGGGTCTACCTGGTGAGTCCCGAGGTGGCGGCGGCCTCGGCTGTCAGCGGCACGCTCACCGATCCCCGGCGCTACAGTGAGGAGAACGGTTTCGACCGCTTTGTCTTTGCCCTTCCCGGGCGGCTTCCTGTGGACGACAGCGGCTTTATCTTTCCGCCGGAGGAGGCCCGGGGCGCGGAGGTCGAGGTTCGGCGGGGCCCCAACATCGCCCCGCTCCCCGAGATGAACCCCCTGGAGGAGGAGGTCAACAGCGAGGTGCTGCTGAAACTGGGCGACGACATCACCACCGACCACATCATGCCCGCCGGAACCAGGGTGCTGCCCTTTCGGTCAAACATCCCGGTGATCTCGAAGTTTGTCTTCGAGGTGGTGGACGAAACCTTCCCCGACCGGGCCCTGAAGGCCGGCAACGGCTGCCTTGTCGGCGGCCACAACTACGGCCAGGGATCCAGCCGCGAGCACGCCGCTCTGGCTCCCCGCTACCTGGGTGTCCGCATGGTGATCGCCAAGAGCTTTGCCCGGATCCATCTGGCCAATCTGGTCAATTTCGGCATCCTCCCCCTGGTGTTCGAGGACGAGAGCGACTACGACAGGGTGGACCAGGGGCACGGTCTCTCTATCAGGCGGGAGGAGCTTGTCATATCGGCTCCCCTTACAGTGCGGGACACCACCACGGGGGCGTCCTTCCGCTGCACGATCCCCTTGAGCGAGCGGGATCTGGAGATGATCCGTCTGGGCGGCAAGCTCAACTGGATCAAGGAGAAACACAGCCAGGCATAGCGAGAAAGGAGAGAGCGAGATGGAACAGGGAGAGAAGATCCGCATTGAAAACGGGCAGGTGGTTGTTCCGGATACCCCGGTTATCCCATTCATAGAGGGAGACGGCATCGGTGTGGACATCACACCGGCTGCCATCAAAGTAGTCGATGCCGTTGTCGCCAAGACCTACGGCGGGACGAAACAGATCGTCTGGAAGGAGATCCTGGCCGGCGAGAAGGCCCTGCGGGAGTGCGGCGAGGTGCTGCCCCGGGAGACCCTGGACGCCATCCGGGAGTACCGCGTCGCCATCAAGGGGCCGCTCACCACGCCGGTGGGAGGCGGCTTCCGGAGCCTCAATGTGACCATCCGGCAGACCATGGAGCTCTTCGCCTGCGTCCGTCCCGTCAAGTGGCTCAAGGGGGTTCCCTCGCCGGTCAAACGGCCCGAGGATGTGGACATCGTGATCTTCCGGGAGAACATGGAGGATCTCTACGCCGGGATCGAATGGCCCGCCGACAGCCCCGAGGCGGCCGACCTCCGGAACTTTCTGAAAGAACGGTACGACATCGACATCCCCGAGGATTCCGGGCTGGGGATCAAACCCATCAGCCGCAGGCGGACCCGGGATATCGTGGGGCTGGCCATGGAGTATCTGCTGCAGAACGGCCGCAAACGCCTCACCATCGTCCAGAAGGGCAACGTCATGAAATACACCGAAGGCGCCTTCAAAGCCTGGGCCTACGAGTACCTGCAGGAACAGTACGGTGACCGCATCATCACCGAGGAGGAGCTCTACGACCGGCACGACGGCGAGATTCCCGAGGGGAAGGTCCTGGTCAACGACCGGATCGCCGACAACATGTTCCAGCAGATGCTGCTGCGGAGCAGCGAGTACGATATCGTGGTCACCCCCAACCTCAACGGCGACTACCTCTCCGACATGACCGCCGCGCAGGTGGGCGGACTGGGGATGGCCCCGGGCGCCAATATGGGGCGCACCATGGCCGTCTTCGAGGCCACCCACGGCTCCGCGCCGAAGCACGCCGGCATGAACCGGGCCAACCCCTCGTCGCTGCTCTTCTCGGCCCGGATGATGCTGGATTTCCTCGGCTGGAACGAGGCGGCCGACGCCCTGGAACGCGCCGTGGAGACCACCATCGGCCGGAAGACCGTTACCTACGACCTGGCGCGGCAGCTGGAAGGGGCCACCAGGCTCTCCACCTCGGCGTTTGCCGACGCCATCGTGGCCAATATCGACAATACCTAGCGTATTGGAGAGAGGCAGACAGACCCAACGCCCCGGCCGGGAGGATTCCGGCCGGGGCGTTGCGCATCCGGGGGCGGGATGCTATCTGTCGGCGCCGATCTGGTTGATGGCGGTGAGGGAGTCGATCTCACTGCGGATGATCCCGGCCAGTTCGTCCAGATAGCGGTCCTCCTGCTCCCGCCAGAGATCCAGCACCAGCTCTTCAACGGTTTCCCTGAAACGCCGTTCCCCCTTGTCCAGCACCTGTTCCACCCGCCACTCCGGGAGGATGCCCCGGGTGATCCAGGGGTGGAGGGGGAGCGCGTGGAGATTCCTCCGTCCCAGGGCGTAGACGATGATCCCTCCGATGCCGCCGATCACCAGTCCCACAGGGCCGCTCATGATCAGGGCCATCCCCGATCCACCGCAGATGGAGGCCGTCACGCCGCCCACAAGCAGCGCGCCGATCCCTTCGAAGAGCCCCACCAGTTCGTTGGTGAGGTCCCGCCCCGAGAAGGCAAACCTCCCGCTCTGGACCGGATGTCGGCTTCCTTCGGAGACCGATGTCAGATGCGGCGGCAGGGACCCCACCCCGTTTTCGGCGAACCATCTGGCCGTGGCGCTCCGGATCTCCCCGGAGAGCACCACCGCCAGCTCCTCGGTCCGCTGGGAGAAGGCGGACTCGATCTCCGCAGCGGCCTCCTGCAGCCTCTTTTCCACCCTGGTGCGCAGACCCTGGATGGTTCCACCCTCCTGGCGGAAGGCGCGGACCGCCGGGGCGATGCGACGGCGGTAGATGCTGCCTGTCAGGTCGTCGGCGATCTCCCGGGCCATGTCCCCGGCCCGGACGGCGATGACCTCCTCTTTGAGAGAAGCGAGAAAGCGGGGAAGGCTGTTGTTGAGTCTGGCGCTGACCTGCCTGTGCCGGCGTTTCAGTGCCGGCAGAAGGGAAAGCCCCTCGGCGACCACGGCGTAGGGCTGGTCGCTCCGCAGCAGCTGCGAGGGCGCAAGGTGGAGCGCTTCGCGGATCACCTCGGGCACGAAAGGCCAGAGGCTGCTTCCCCCGGAGAGGAGCACCTTCTCGATATCGGCGCTGCGGATCTGGTGCCGTTCCAGTCCTTCCAGGAGGCAGTCCCTGAACCAGCAGATCAGGTCCACCGGTGTTCCGGGGAGCACCTTCCCGCCGGGGGTGTGGGCAAGGAGCTCCCGCAGTGTGTCCGAGGGCCGGTAGTCCGATGCGGCCTCCAGGAATGCTTCCCAGGAGAGATTCTCCAGCGTGGCGTATCGCCCGGCGCGGCCGCTCCAGGCTTCGGCGCGGTCTCTGCTCATGGAGGAGGAGAAGGCCTCCTTCATCCGGCGGCAGAGATACCACTGGACGAAGCTCGAGGCTCCTTCCCCGGCGAGCCGGGCCTCCAGCCCGGGGTTCCGCCGCAAGAGGAGCTGATAGAAGAGATCGTCGAAGAGCCGTCCGCCCAGCCGGAGATCGCCCCAGGCGTGTCGGATGTCCAGCCGTTGCATATAGGCGAAATCGCAGGTGCCGCCGCCGAAATCCACCACCAGCACGCCCCGCAGGGCTTCGGAGGGAGCGATGTCCCGCCGGGAGAGATGGGAGAGCAGCGCCCCCACGGGCTCCTCCACGGTGCGCACCTCACCGAAGCCTGCCTCCCCGGCGATGGAGGCCAGGGCGGTGCGGAAGGCGGCGTCCGCCTCGCCGGGCACGCCGAAGTAGATCTCCTTGGAGCCCCCATCGAGATCGGCACCTGTCTGGAGTGCTGCGTTGCGGAGCCCTCTGAGGAAGTCCAGCGCCCACTGCGACGCCTCGGCGTCGGCAGTGATCTCCGGTTTGAACAGGATCCGCAGCCTGTAGCCGCGGCGTTCCTCGGCGGAGGCATCGGCCCAGGTCTCCAGCGCCCGGCTCCCCACCAGCGGCGTCTGTCCCTGTCTGTAGAGCAGGGCCGTCTCGGTGCCTACCTGTCCCGGAGCGAAGGAGACAGGCGAGGGGAGCAGTTCATCGGCGGGGCAGCGGCTGATGTAGGTGTTGCTGGTGCCGAAATCCACGGCGATGGTGTGGCGGGGTTCACCGTTCATGGCCGTTCTCCCGTCTGCGCCGCACCAGCCCCCGCTGGAGCAGGACACCGTCCTTCTCAATGGGTTCCTCCTCGATCACGATGGGCTGGCCCTCCTCGACGACACCGAAGGTATCGTACCGTTCCCGGAGGGCCTCGCTCCAGCGCACCGTTGCGCCGGAAGGGGAGTCTTCGCCTACGGAGAAGCCGTGAGCGCCGTCGAGCCCCTGGTAGCCCAGCGCCCGTGCCTCCTCGATCACCTCGTGGGAGGCCGTCTCCAGCTGGTTCCGGTGGGCGTGGTGGAGTCCGTAGACCGCCCGGATCAGCGGTCTTGGGCACTCCTCCACCGTCCGTTGCGGTTCCGCCGCACCTTCCAGGGCGATGACGGCGCATCCCAGCAAACGCAGCCTGTTCAGAAAGTAGCGGTGCAACAGCGAGCCCAGGTCCTTGCGGTTCAGTTGCTGTTCCTCCCGCGAGAGCAGCACGAAGCCGATGGCCAGAAGATAGAGGGCGATGCGCTTCAACCTGCTTCCCGCGGACTCCGGCCTGAGTCCCACCATCCCCCAGAGGGCCCGCAGGAGGCCGCGCCCCGGGAGGGGCAGCATCTGCCAGAGCTCCGCCACCGTGGCTGTGCCGGCGATGGCGCAGAGGGTACGCCGGATGGCCCTGGAGTGGGCGACGACGCCCGAGAGAGCGGCGCCGCAGACGGCGCCTGCGCCGACCGACCAGGGAGAGAGCACGGCTCGTTCCAGACCGGCGAGGCCTGTCAGGGAGGAACCGCCGGCACCCCCGGCCAGAGCGCCGAGACCCGTGGCGGCGGCCAGAGCGGAGATGCGCAGCCGGCTCTGCAGCGGCAGGGCAATCTGTTCCGGCGGGGGAACCAGCACGGAGAGGCTCTGTCTGATCCGGAGGGCCGTTGCTTCGTCGGGATGCAGGATCTCCTGCTCCTGGAGTATTGAGAGCACCCCGTTCCGCAGAACCCGTTCCGCCTCCTGCGTCGCCTGTCGGCGTTCCTCCGCGCTGGGGATACCCCTCTGGGGGATGGAGGCGAGAAAGCGCTCCCGAGCCTCCTCCACCAGGCCGCTCTGTTGGGCAAGGAGGTTCAGTGCGGTTCGGAGCTGTTGTTCCTGTGGTGTCATGGATTTCCTCCTGTCGGCCGGACCTGCGGCTGGAGTGTCGGTGCTATCGCCCGGTACGGCGGTGTGCCCCTCTGGAGCGTCCGGCCAGGTCCGGTGCTGGCTGTCGTGGCGTTGCCCCTATTGTACCGCCTCTGCCGGAGGGAAACACCAGGAACGATGCCCGGATTACAGGGGAGGGTCGCTGGTGACGGCGCACTCCGCTACAAACCGGGCCGGTCCGGTGAGAGAGAGCAGGAGTTCGTCATCTCTGTGCTCGATGGTAACCCTGTTCACCCCTCCAGGGTTCGTCACATCCGTCGGAGAACCGGTCATCCCCTTCAGATAGGCCGCAACAGCCGCCGCCGTCGACCCTGTTCCGCAGGAGCGGGTGAAGTCATTGACGCCCCGTTCGAAGGTGGCCACAGAGAGCCCCGCGTCGGTGACGGCTGCGAAATTCACGTTGGTGCCCTCCGGGAAGTGTTGTTTGTCGTTCTGGATCGCCTGGGCCAGTGCCTCCCTTCCGTTGCCCCCCGGGGGGCCCTCCATTGCCTCGAAAAAGAGCACCGTGTGGGGAACGCCCACCGTGAGGTGGCAGTAGACGATCTCCCTTCCCATAACGGAAAGCGTGCCGTCCAGGACCACCGCATCGGGCCGGAGCCTCCCCATGTCGAGGGTGACCTCCCCGCCGCCCACCCAGGCTCTGACAGGGCCCGCCAGGGTGACGAAGCTCATCGCCGCCGGGGCGATGCCCCGCTCCCAGGCGTACCGGGCGAGGCAGCGGGCGCCGTTGCCGCACATCTCCCCTTCGCTGCCGTCGGCGTTGAACAGGCGCATCCCGAAGTGGCGGCCCTGGGCTTCTTCCAGCACCAGCAATCCGTCCGCGCCGAGGGAGCTCCGGCGACGGCAGAGGGTCGCCGCGATCCCGGAGAGTGCCTCCCTGTCGTATCTCTCCCGACGGTTGTCCAGCACCAGGAAGTCGTTGCCGTTTCCCTCCATTTTTGTCAGTTCCATGGTCTTCCTCCTTCGGCAAAGCAGTGCGGCGTCCGCACATGTGCGGGGGCCGCGTCGGATGGTTCGGTGCCGGCGGGACGCCCCGTCAGGCGGCCTGTTCCGCCGTGGTGGTCCCGTCGTCCACCTTGCTGGAGATGATCCAGAAGATCCCCAGGGCCACCGCGATGCCGATCAGCAGATCCACCAGCACCGGCAGTCCCAGGGCCACACCGGCGTAGCCCGCCAGGGCGCCGGCGGCCGAAACCAGTGCGTAGGGGGCCTGGCTGTTCACGTGGTCCATGTGGTCCGAGCCCGTGAACATGGAGGACATGACCGTGGTGTCCGAGATGGGGCTGCAGTGGTCCCCCCAGACGGCGCCTCCGAAGACCGCTCCGATGGTGGGAATGATGGCCTGCATGGGATCGACCCCGGCGTTCTGGGAGACCGTGTAGGCCAGCGGAACGACAATGGGCATCAGGACGGCCATGGTCCCGTAGGAGGTCCCGGCGGAGAAGGAGATGGCCGCTCCCATGATGAAGGTGATGAAGGGGATCCACATGGGCGCCAGCGTGTCGCCGGCGATCCCCACGATGAACTGCGGCGCCCCCACAGCCTTGATGGACGAGCCGATCCCCCAGGCGAAGATCAGGATCAGCGTTCCGAAGAAGATGGAGCGCATGCCCTCCATGTAGCCGCGGAAGAGGTACTTCCAGGTGGTCACCCCCTGGGCGCGGTAGAAGACCAGCGTGATGAAGACCGACCCGAAGGCACCCCAGACCAGCGCCTTGGAGCTGCTCCCGGCGCCGATGGCCTCGCGGACACCCACGCCCGGCCAGCCGCCGGTGACGATGAGCATGGTGAAGATCAGTCCGATCAGCGAGATGATGGGGATCACGAAGTTGACCAGCCGGCGTGGCGTTTTCTCGGCGGGGATCAGGTCGTCGCTTTCCACGTTGATGAGCGGTTCGGCGTCGTCGCGGATGATCTTGCCGGTCCGTCTCGCCCGGCGCTCCGCCTTAAGCATGGGTCCGAAGTCCCGCAGCGTGAGGATGCAGAAGGTCATCAGAATAAGTGCGAGGATGTTGTAGAAGATATAGGGAATGGAGCTCAGATAGGCCACGTAGGGCGAGCTGTCGATCTCCAGAGCGGAGAACTGGTTGCCGATCTGGCCCACCATGTAGGCGATCCAGGAGGAGATCCCGGCGATGCAGGCGATCGGGGCGGCCGTGGAGTCGACGATGTAGGAGAGCTTCTCCTTGGAGATGTTGTACCTGGCGGTGATGGGGGTCATCGTCGTTCCGACAACCAGCGTGTTCACATAGTCCTCGAAGAAGATGATGAATCCGGCGAGTTCCGTCATCAGCAGCGCGCCCTTGACGCTGTTGATCTTGTTGGTGATCCACTGGACCACGGCGTCGATCCCGCCGCCGACCCGCATGATCCCCACCAGGCCCCCCATGGTCAGACTGGTGAGGACGATCCGGGCCGACCAGGCGCCGCCCAGGTTGTCCCAGAGGGAGGCCACGGCATTGCCGAAGCCGGCGATGGGGTTCCCGCCGGCGATCATCGTGCCGGCCACCCATATGCCCAGGAAGAGCGAGGGGATGACCTCCTTGGAGATGATACAGAGTCCGATGGCGATGATCGGCGGGAGCAGGGAGAGGATACCGAAATTCGATGTCTCGCCGTTGGCGGCGAAGGCGGGAAGAGACAGAAGCAGAAGCGCAGACAGCACGGAACCGAAGAACAGAAGACGGCGGTCCCGTCGTGACGGAGTACTACTGGACATGCATTTCACCTCTTTCACTGAACTCGATCTGTTGCGTCACATCCTTGGTCTCCTTTGGTGCCCAGACCCTTTTCGGGCAGAGCGGGAGTCGGAACCGGGGATCCCGACGGCAGCATCACCGCCCTTTCTGTCGGAACTCGATGCTCATTTCTGATGAGTGGTAGCGTGATGAGTGATTGCGGGTTCAGTATAAGCGAAGATTCTCTCTTGTCAATGTCGACTTTCTGTGCTGGACGAAGCAGCCTGGGCGGATAAATCGGGATGGTTGCGATGCCCCGGCGGGAAGGTATCGCCGGAGGATGGTCTGGGTTGTTCGAAATCGTTGTTGCCATGGAATGCAGACCTGTGCAGAGGTCGATCATTCCGATGCGAAGGGCTGTTTGAGTTACAATGAGAAGCGTTGACAAATTATTGTTTTTTGTGGTAGGCTCAAAATGGCTCATCAAGAGCAAATCATCAGTGATGAGCAAAATGCGCGAGCTATCCGGAGAGGAGGCATGCCGCGGCTGCGCCGACAGGGCATGCCTCCTCTCCGGAGTGACCACCTGCGGTAGGGATACCGCAAGGAACAACAGCATACCAGAGAGGATGTTGCGCATGCCCGGGAATGAAGCGGAAAGGCTGCTGCGTGGGAGTACTGTGGTGGATGCCCATTTCGACCTGGCTATGGATATCCAGGACAAGTGGGACCGGGGCAGACGGAATGTCCTCCGGGAGGAGTACCTCCCCTCCTTCCGGAGGGGAGGGCTTGATCTTGTGGTCTCCTCCATCTTTCTCCACAGCTACTTTCTGCCGGAAATGGCCCTCCGGAAGGCTCTGACCCAGATCGGCATACTCAAAAACGAGCTTGACGGACTGGGGGATCAGGTGCGCCTCGTGACCTCCCCCGAGGATATGGATGCCGTCCGGAAGGAGGGGCTTCTGGGGATCCTGCTCTCCTTTGAAGGTCTGGATCCGATCGGCAACGACCTCGATCTCCTGCGGGTCTTCTACGACCTCGGTGTCCGGGGAGCCGGTCTGGTCTGGAGCCGCAGGAACTACGTCGGCGACGGCTGCTTCCTCTCCCAGCGCCGGGAGGGGCGTAAGGGGGGGCTGACGGATTTCGGTGTTCGGGTGGTGCAGAAGGCGGCGGAGCTCGGGATGTACATCGATGTCAGTCATCTGAATGACGAAGGCTTCTGGGATGTCATGGAACATGCCGAAGGCCCGGTCATCGCCTCGCACTCCAACTGCCGGGCCCTGGTGGATTCCCCCAGGAACCTCACGGACGAACAGATCCAGGCGATTGCCCAGAAGGGCGGTGTGATCGGCATGAATGCCTACGCGGCCTACGTGGCCGGGGATTTCAGGGAGCGCAGGGCGGGTGCCGGGGATCTTGTGGACCATCTGGATCATGTGGTGGGGCTTGTCGGCGTGGAGCATGTGGGGATCGGTTTTGATTTCTGCTCCAATTTCGAGGACTTCATGTCCTTTGATGACGGCGAGCTTGAATACGATCTGTTCGAAGGGCACCAGGAGATGCACCTGTGGGTGCGGGCCCTGCTGGAGAGGGGGTATGGAACGGCGGAGGTGCAGAGGATTCTTGGCGGGAATTTCTGGAATTTCCTGAAACGGTCCCTGTGAGGCTGCAATGGAAGAGTGATTGAACGAATGTCCTGGTACAGAGAAAAGGAGGAGAGAGCATTGAGAAGCTACGTGCACGGTGTTCCGCGTTTCCTGCCGGCAGTTGTGGTGGTGGTGGCCGTACTGATGCTGTCTGCGGGCGCCTTCGCCGCCGAGAAGGTGTTGACCGTCCCCTACCCGGAGGATCCCCAGACGGCGGACTGTCAGAAGACCACAAGCTGCTACACCCTGCCGCTGAACTGTTTCGACCGGCTTCTGGAGTGTGTGACCGTGAAACCCGGCGAGTCCAGGCTTGAGCCGGGGCTGGCGGAGAGCTGGGAGATCTCCGATGACGGGAAGACCTACACCTTCCATCTCCGGGAGGGGGTCTTGTTCCACAACGGAGAAGAGTTGACGGCGGACGATGTGGTCTATACCTTCGACCGCATGCTGAACCCCAGGACAAAAGCCCTGAATACGGGCATCCTCGATTTTGTCGAGGGCGCCAAGGCCCGGCTTGACGGCGAGGCCGAATCCACGAAGGGGTTGAAGGCCCTGGACAGGTACACCGTCCAGATCGAGCTGAGCAAGCCCTACGCGCCCTTCCTCGCCGTGATGGCGAGTCCCCAGTCCAGCATTTTCAACCGCGAATTCACCGAAGCGGCGGGGCAACGGTTCGGGTTGACCCCGGAGACGACCTGCGGCACCGGACCCTTCATTTTGAAGGAGTACGCCCTGAACGACCGCCAGGTCCTGACAGCCAACGAGGAGTACTACAAGGGTCCCCCCGAGATCGACCGCCTGGTGATCAAGGTGGTCAGCGACGCCGAGACCATGCGGATGCTCTTCGAGGCGGGGCAGATCGATGTCTTCGACTGCGACTACGCCATCTCGCAGATCCCCTACTTCACGCAGAGCAAGAAGTGGAAGGACAACATTGTCAGCGGCCCCCGGGTCGGGATCTACTATATCAGTCTGAACCAGCGCAAGAAGCCCTTCGACGATGTGCGCGTCAGAAAGGCCTTCCAGATGGCCATCGACAGGGAGCTCATCCTGGAGAAGATGTTCTACGGCCGCGGTGTGCTGGCCAATGGCGTGATGCCCAGGGGGCTCGTGGGGTACAATCCCGATCTTGCGGCTCTGGAGTACAACCCGGAGAAGGCGAGGACGCTCCTCGCCGAAGCCGGCTACCCCGACGGCGCCGACATGACCATCGTCCAGGTCAGCGGCTGGAGCCAGAAGTGGGTCAAGATCAACGAGATCATCCAGGCCATGGTCAAGGACGCAGGGTTCCGGCTCGATATCAGACAGGTCGATGAGTCGACCTACTACGCCACACGCAAAACAGGCGATGTCGGGCCCTACACACAGGTGTGGTCTGCGGATTTCAACGATCCCGACAACTTCTTCTATACCTTCTTCGGCAGGAGAGGGACGGTGGTCCGTTCCTTCAACAACCACAGCCCCGAGGTGTTCGATGCCATCGACCGGGCGCGGGCCATGACCGACCAGCAGGAGCGCATCGCGCTCTACCGCTCCCTGGAGAAGAAGATCGTCCACGAGCAGGCCGCCTGGGTGCCGCTTTTTACCCTGGATCACGTCTACGTGGTGCGCGACAAGGTGAAACGCTTCGAGGTGCCCTGGAACGGCTGGAGCGACATGTCCTACTACCCCATGGATGTGCAGTAGGCTGCGGTGGAAACCGGTGGAATGCCCCGCGGGGCATTCCACCTCCTGCATGCGCGAGCGGGGGAAGGTGGGGATAAGCAATGTTGCAGTATGCCCTCAAGCGGCTTCTGATAGCCATACCGGTATTGCTGGGCATCACGTTTCTGATATTTTTTCTGCTTAATGTCGTTCCCGGCGATCCTGTGGCTCTGATGATGAAAGAGAAGGCCAGCGCCGAGGTCATCACCCGGGTCAGAGCCCAGATGCATCTGGATGATCCGTGGCCGGTCCGGTACCTCCGATTCCTCTGGGGCGTGCTCCACGGTGATTTCGGCGTTTCCTACAAGCTGCACCGGCCCGTGACGGGGCTGATCATGAATGCCTTCCCAAAGACACTGATTCTGGCTTTTTCCGCGGCGCTCTTTTCGTGGATCATCGGGATCCCGGCGGGTGTGCTCTCTGCGGTGAAACAGTACTCCATTCCGGATTACCTGTTTATGGGATTTTCGTTGACCGGGGTTTCCATGCCCATCTTCTGGTCGGCGCTGCTCTTCCAGTATGTCTTCGCCCTCAAGCTGCAGTGGTTGCCTGTGGCCGGTTTCTACGGCTGGCAGTACGTCATACTGCCGGCCATCATCCTCGGCTGGAGTTCGGCGGGACTGATCGCCAGGCTGACCCGGTCGAGTCTGCTTGACGTCATGGGCAACGACTACATCAGAACGGCCCGTGCCAAGGGGGTCAGGGAGGTGCCTGTGATCGTAGGGCACGCCCTCAAGAATTCCATGCTGCCTGTGGTGACGGTCATGGCCGTGCAGGTCTCGACACTCCTCTCCGGTGCGGTGATCACAGAGAGTGTGTTTGGTATCTCCGGTCTCGGGCGGGTGGCTGTGGACGCGATCAAAAGCCGGGATATGCCCCTGCTGCAGGGGGCTGTGCTCTTTGCGACCCTGCTGGTGATCCTCGGGAACCTGACTGCGGATATCCTCTACTCCTATCTGGATCCCCGCATACGCTACGAAAAGTAGGGTGACGCCATGGAATCGGAAAAGGAACACAGCATGAACACGGAACAGGATGGACGTGAACGGTCCGGCGGCACCCGGGAGGGTGGGGGCAGGGATTCCCTTCTGTGGGATGTGCTCCGTGCGTACCGGAAGAACAGGACAGCGCTGCTGGGTGTGGTGTTCGTCATTGTTCTTGTCGTGCTGGCGGTGTTCGCCCCCTGCCTCTCGCCCGGTGACCCCTACGCGGTGGATCTGAACAGACAGTCGCTGGCCCCTTCATGGCAGCACTGGTTCGGTACCGACAGCCTGGGACGGGATCTGTTGAGCCGGGTGATCTACGGCGCCCGGATCTCCCTGCTTGTCGGCCTGGTTCCCAGCTTTATCGCTATCGCCATCGGCGGCGTCCTCGGCGTGGTCAGCGGGTACATCGGGGGCCGGACCGATTTCTGGCTCATGCGGCTCGCCGATGTGGTGCTTGCCTTTCCTTCGCTGCTGCTTGCCATGGTGGTCATGTACACCCTGGGCGCCTCGCTGTTCAATATCTTTATCGCTCTGAGTCTGGTGG
Organism: Synergistales bacterium; assembly: GCA_021736445.1. Lineage (NCBI taxonomy): Bacteria > Thermotogati > Synergistota > Synergistia > Synergistales > Synergistales bacterium. Next base: position 22,997 of record JAIPGA010000010.1, read on the forward strand.
GGTGGGCCGGCGCCGCCCGGGTTGTCCGTTCCCAGGCCCTCTCTCTGCGCGAGAAGGAGTTTATCGAGGCGGCCAGGGCGATCGGTGTGCGTGATGTGGTGATCATCCTGCGGCATATCTTTCCGAACTGCCTGCCGGCGCTGATTGTGCTCTTTACGCTCCGCATCCCCCAGGCCATCATGGCGGAGGCGGGGCTGAGCTTCCTGGGTGTGGGGGCCCAGCCGCCCACACCCAGCTGGGGATTGCTTGTGTCGCGGGGAAAGGAGTTTCTTTTCTCCGCGCCATGGATCGCCATTCTTCCGGGGGTGGCGATATTTCTGACGGTGCTGGCCTTCAACTTCATGGGCGATGGCTTTCGGGACGCCATCGACCCGTACATGGAAGACTGAGCAGGGGACGTGCCGATGACACAGGAGAGCCTACTCACCATCCGGGGTTTGAAAACGCAGTTTTTCACGCGAAAGGGTGTGGTCCCTGCGGTCGACGGGCTGGACCTTGATGTGGAACGGGGGAGGATCACCGGCATTGTCGGCGAATCGGGGTGCGGCAAGAGCGTCACGGCGCTCTCGATCCTCGGCCTCATTCCCGGACCCGCCGGCCGGATTGTGGAGGGGCGGATGCTCTTCGAGGGCGAAGATCTGGTGCGGAAAAGCTATGCTCAGATGTCGGCGATACGGGGCAGGGATATCTCCATGATCTTCCAGGAACCCATGACGGCATTGAACCCTGTCTACCGGGTGGGGCGCCAGGTGGGGGAACCCTTGCGGGTCCACTCGAACCTTTCAGGGGAAGAGATCAGGGAGCGTGTGATCGAGATGCTCGATCTGGTGGGGATCCCCGATCCGGGGTCGCGGTACCATGCCTTTCCGCACCAGCTCTCCGGGGGGTTGCGGCAGCGGGTGATGATCGCCATGGCGTTGATCTGCGACCCCAAACTGCTTATCGCCGACGAGCCCACCACGGCACTGGATGTGACGATACAGGCCCAGATCCTGGAGCTGATGAAACGTCTCATGAGGCGTCTGGATACCTCCATCATCCTGATTACCCATGATCTGGGTGTCGTCGCCGAGGTCTGCGACGAGGTCCATGTGATGTACGCCGGCAAGGTGGTGGAATGCGGGGATGTCTACGATATCTTCGATGCCCCCGCCCATCCCTATACCCGGGGGCTGATCCAGTCCATACCCGGGGTGCGCGAAACCAGGGCGGGAGGCCGTCTCTACAACATCGAGGGAATGGTGCCGCCGCTCCTGAACCTTCCGTCGGGCTGCCGTTTCGCCCCGCGCTGCGACCGGGCCGGGCCGCAGTGCCGTCGGTCGGTGCCGGAGCTCCTTCCGGTGGGGGACGGCCATCTCGTTCGCTGCTGGAAGGCCGGAGAGGGGAGGAGGTGTGCGGGATGAGTCCCGCTCTGCTGGAGACCAGAGGATTGAAGAAGTACTTCCCCCTCTCCTCGGGACTGCTGGGGAAGAAGAAACGTGCGGTCCGTGCGGTGGACGACGTGGACCTCGCCATTATGGAGCGTGAGACCTTTGCCCTGGTCGGCGAGTCGGGATGCGGGAAGACGACCCTGGGCCGGCTCCTCCTCCGGCTGATCGAGCCGACAGAGGGTGAGGTGCGCTTCGGGGGAACCGACATCTTCTCCCTCCCGCCCGGGGAGATGCGGGCTCTGCGGCGGGAGATGCAGATTATCTTCCAGGATCCCTATGCCTCCCTCGATCCCAGGATGCGGGTGCGGGATATCCTTGCGGAACCGCTGCGGACCCACCGGGATGTGGTTCCCTCCGGGAAGCGGGACGCCAGGGTCCGGGAACTCCTCGATGTGGTCGGTCTGCGGGAGGATGCCCTCGCCAAGCATCCCCACCAGTTCAGCGGCGGCCAGCGTCAGCGGATCGGCATCGCCAGGGCATTGATGCTGCAGCCCCGCTTTGTGGTCTGTGACGAGGCGGTGTCGGCGCTGGATGTCTCGATCCAGGCGCAGATCCTCAATCTGTTGCAGGATCTGCAGGAGCGGTTTTCCCTGACGCTGCTCTTTATCACCCACGATCTCAGTGTTGTGCGCTATCTGGCGGACCGTGTGGGCGTAATGTTTTTGGGGCGCTGTGTGGAGATGGGCAGAACCTCGGAGATCTTCGCTTCGCCGCTGCACCCCTACACGCGCTTTCTGCTCTCCGCCGTTCCCCTGCCCGATCCGCACCAGCGGGACCGGGAGAGGATGCTCCTGAAAGGTGATATCCCCAGCCCCATCGATCTCCCCCCGGGCTGCCGTTTCCACACGCGATGTCCCTTTGCGCGGAAGATCTGCAAGGAAGAGGATCCACCGACACAGTGGCGGGAAGGGCGGAGCTACGCCTGCCATTTTCCCCTGCGGTAGCCGGTGGTGCGAATACAAAGAAAGGATGAGGCAAAGCATGCGACGGGTACCTGCTCTGCGCCCGGGCGATACGGTGGGGCTGGTCTCCCCCTCCAGTCCATCCTCCAGACGGTCTGTCGACACGGCTGTGCAGGCGGTGCGGGAGCTGGGGTTTCAGGTCAAGGTGGGACCCAGCTGTTACGCCGCACTGGGGTATATGGCAGGTGAGGATTCCCTCCGGGCCCGGGATGTGAACGAGATGTTCGCCGATCCCGGGGTCCGCGGTATCCTCTGCCTCCGCGGCGGCGACGGGGCGACGCGCCTCCCTCCTCTGATCGATCTCGAGGCGATCGCACGCACCCCCAAGGTGTTTCTCGGGTACAGCGACATCACCATTCTCCACCAGATGTTCAACTGCTACGGCGGGTTCTGCACCTTCCACGGCCCCATGCCTGCCACAGAGTTCTCGAAACCCACCTTCCCCGGCTATGTGCGGGACCATCTTCTGCAGGCGCTCTGCCGGGAGGAACCCCTGGGACGGATCGAACCCTATGAAGGGGCCGCCCCCATGGAGACCCTGGTGCCGGGCGCCGCCGAGGGGGAACTGGTGGGCGGGAACCTGGCTCTGGTCTGTGCACTTCTGGGAACCCCCTGGGAGATCGACACCAGGGGACGTATCCTGGTTCTGGAGGATGTGGACGAACCGCCCTACCGTATCGACCGGATGCTGACGCAGCTGCGTCTTGCCGGGAAACTGCAGGACGCCGCCGGTATCGTGCTGGGACAGTTCAACCATATCAAGCCCAAGAATCCGTCGCGGACCCTGAGCCTTGCCGAGATCTTCGAGGCGGTCGTCGCCCCGGTCGGCACGCCCTGTCTGACCGGCGGCTGTTTCGGCCACGGCGAGAAGAAGGTCACCCTGCCGCTCGGGGCGAGGGCCGCCCTTGATGGTGCCGCGGCGGAGCTGACGCTTCTGGAGTCCGGGGTCCTGGGAGATGTTGATGGCTCTTCTTGACGGAGCGGGGGCAAACCCCTATAGTCTCCTTGCTCATTATTGATGAGTGGTGAGCACGCGAAAAGGAGCTGTCACGATTGGAAACGATTCGGATTGCAGTGGTCGGATACGGCAATGTGGCGAAGGAAGCGGTCAATGCGGTGGAGACGGCTCGGGACATGGAGCTTGCGGGGATTGTGATCCGCAACCCCGATAAGGTGGCCCCGGTTGAGCGCGAAAGCGGCGCGCAGGTGGTGCTCGATGTGTCGGAACTGGGAAGGGTGGATGCGGCGGTGCTGGCCGTGGCGAGCCGGGCCGTTCCCGTCGTGGCGCCGGTCTACCTCGAACAGGGGATCGCCACGGTGGACAGCTACGATATCCACGGAGATCCCATGCTGGAGCTGCGCCGGCAGCTCGGCGCGAGCGCCCGGAACGGGAAGACCGCCGCCGTGATCGGGGCGGGGTGGGATCCCGGGAGCGACTCGCTGGTCCGCGGGCTCTTCGAACTCCTCGCCCCCCGGGGGATCACCTGCACGGATTTCGGACCCGGCGTGAGCATGGGGCATACCGTGGCCGTCAAGCAGATTCCCGGCGTAGCCGATGCCGTTTCGCTGACGTTGCCCGCCGGACAGGGGAGGCACCGCCGGAGGGTCTACGTGGAGGTGGCCGCAGGATACGACATCGAAGGGATCCGGAGCACCATCGGCGAGGATCCCTACTTCTGCGGCGACGACACCTGCGTGGAAGAGGTTGAGGATGTGAACCAGCTCATCGATCTCGGCCACGGTGTCCATATGGAGCGCAAGGGCGTGGCCGGCTGCTCCCACAACCAGCGGATGACGCTGGAGATGACCGTGATGAATCCCGGTGCGACGGCCCAGATGATGGTCTCCGCCGCCCGCGGGGCCGTCCGGCAGAGCCCCGGGGGCTACACGATGCTGGAGATCCCTGTGGCCGATTGTCTCCCCGGTGACAGAGAGGGCACGCTGAAACGGCTCGTCTAACCGGTGGCGCAGGTCAGGAAAGGATGACGTCTATGACTGCAGCACAGGCACTACTGGAGATGCTCCGTGCCTATCATGTCGAGTATGTCTTTGGGCTACCGGGGGAGACGACGCTGGGCCTCTACGATGCCTGGAAGCGCTTTGACGGGATCACCCACGTGATGGCCCGGGACGAACGGAACGCCGTCTTCATGGCCGACGGCTACGCCAGGGTTTCCGGGCGGCCCGGCGTCTGCGAGGGGCCGAGCGTGGGGGCCACCCACATGATCCCGGGGGTGGTGGAGGCGGCGAAATCCTTTATCCCCCTTGTGGTGATGACCTCCGACATCCCCCTGCACATGGAAAAACACAATATGCTCACCGGCTTCGACCAGACCGGCCTCTTTGCCGGGGTGGCCAAGGAGAGCCTCACCGCCACCCGGGGGGAGGAGATCCCCTATCTGGTGCAGCGGGCCTTCCGTGTCGCCACAGGCGGATCGCCGGGACCGGTGCATCTCCGACTGCCCATGGATGTGCTGGCGGAGGAGATCCACCGTCTGCTTCCACCGGCGCAGGAACGATTCGCCTTCTGTCCGGGAACGCGTCCGGTGGCGGACCCCGACTCCGTGCAGCAGGCGGCCCGTGCGCTGGCGGACTGTGACAGCGGGGTCATGGTCTGCGGGCAGGGGGTGCTGACCTCGCGGGCCTGGGAGGAGGTGGCGGAAACCGCCGAGCGCTTTGGCCTGGCTGTGGCGACCACCATCAACGGCAAGGGGAGCATCGCCGAGACCCACCCGCTCTCCGTCGGGGTGATCGGTTCCCGGGGGAGCACGGCCTATTCCAACCGCTTTCTTGAAGAGGCGGATCTCGTGGTCTTTGTGGGCAGCAGCACCGATTCCGTGGGTACCGATGGAGGCAGGCTCCCGCCGGAAGGAGCCGGAACGCGCTTCGTTCATCTCAATCCGGACGAAGGGGAGCTGGGCAACAGCTGTTCCGACGCCCTGCTTCTGCAGGGCGATGCGCAGAGCACCCTGCGGGCACTCCTGGTATCGGCGGAAGACCAGCGACTGACCCCGCGTTGCGATATGCGCTCGGGCGTCGCGCGACGGCCGAGCCCGGAGAGCTGTGCCGGAGCGGAACAGTCGGCCCGGGGATATATGGATCCCCGCCCGGCGGTGGGGCTGCTGACGGAAGCCATGCCGGAGGACGCCGTGATTGTCGCCGATCCCGGGATGAGCGCTGTCTATCCTGCGGCCTTCTACCGGATTCCCCGCCCCGGTCGGTACTTTGTCTGCAACTACGCCATGGGTGCCCTCGGCTATGGTTTCCCCGCGGCACTGGGGGTTTCCTACGCCATTCCGGAGGATCGCATGGTGCTCAACTTCACCGGCGACGGCAGCTTCGGCTTTACCGCCGGAGAGCTCGAGACACTGGCCCGTCTGGGGCGGAACGTCAAGGTAGTGCTGTTCAACAACGAGAGCTACGGCTGGATCCGGGCTACCAACCGCTTCAGCTTCGGGGGACCCCACTTCGCCACCGATTTCCAGGGCGTGGACTATGTGGGGCTGGCCGAGAGCTGCCGGATACCGGCGTTCCGTGCGGCCTCTATCCCGGAGCTGCGGAGGGTGGTCTCCGCCTTCTATGATGTACAGGGTCCCGCTTTGCTCGAGCTGGTGGTTCCGCCGGAGGACCGCTGCGTGCCGCCGGTTCCGGACTGGGCCGCCAAGGCTGCAGAGCTGGGGATGGAGTGTCCCTACTGGTGAAGCGAGTGCCTCCGCAGCAGCCGAAGCCGACGGGATTTCTGGTAGGATATGGAGCGGATCCCGGAGATCATGGAGGCGGCGCAGCTATGAACGAACAGTCTACGCAGAACGAAACCCTCATTCTGGCGCTTCAGGCGCTGGGGCACGCCACCGAGCCCCTCGGTGCCGGTTCGCTGGCCCGTGCGCTGCGGGACATGGGTTCGCCCGTCAGCATGGCCACCGCCGGCCGGATTCTCTGGGAGCTCGACGAGAAGGGATACGTGGAGAAGGTGAGCAACAAGGGGCGTGTGCTTTCCACCGAGGGACAGGCCTACCTTGAGGAGGTAGAGGCCCGGGGGAAGAACAACATGCTGGCCCAGGCGCTTCTCGACGAGCTCCATCTGCGAACGCCCGGGGATCTGCTGGATATCCTTGTCGCCAGAAGGGCCATCGAACGGGAGACCGCCCGCCTTGCGGCCGTCAATGCCTCCGAGGAGGATCTGGCGGAGATCAGGGCCTTCGCCGAGATCCTCGACGGCGGGGAGGAGCAGGGACGCAGTATCTCCGTGATGGACCGCATGTTCCACGAGGCCATCGCCCAGGCGGGGAAGAACAGCGTTCTGATCGCCACGCTCAAGCTCGTGCGGCAGGACGTGCATGTCCAGCATGCCTTCGCCTTTATCCGCCGCCAGGAAGGACGCCATCTCGGCGGCGACCACATGCCTGTCTACGAGGCCGTCGCCGGAAGGGATCCCGATGCGGCCGAACGCGCCATGTTGCGGCATATCGACAATATCGTCCGCGACGTGGAGCACTACTGTCGGGAGGAGGATCTCGCCGGGGATTCTTCTGAGCGGTAGCGCGCCATGAGGCGTTGCGGCATGCCGATGCAGGAAGCCGGGGCCTCGGGCCCCGGCTTCCTCAATTATCGCCACTTCCGCTGTGTTCGACCAGCAGTTTTGCTTCCGTCAGTGTCGTTGGGAGATCATCTGTACGATGAGTGTGTTGGCCCAGGAGAAATCCCCTCTGGAAAGGCTGATGACGATATAGGAAAGCAGGATGGCTCCCGCGCAGACAGCCAGAGCGATCAATGCCTGACGGACCTTCGACGGGTGATGCCAGACATACCGTTTCCCGATCCTTGCCATGTCCCTTCCCCCTTTCCGAACGGCGTTGCGATATCTCACAGCGTTGTCGAGAAAGCGTTCCGCCGTCAAATCAATCATACAGCATACTTGTGCCCGCATCAAAGCTGGGCTACTCTTGTGGGGAAGTCGCGCGTACACCTATCTCGTGCGAGAAAGAGGGGGCTGCCGGTATGAAATGGAAGGCGTTGCGAGACGCTGCATGCGTCATGGCTGTCATCGGAGGGATATTCCTGTGTGGGGGTGCGGCGCCGGCGTCACAGCCGCCCTATCCACTGGAGGTGGAAAGCGACATCTTTGTCGAGAGCACCGCTCTCTCGGGCGGATTCGGTCAGTCCGACAGGCTGGAGATTACCTTTTCGCAGAATGGGGCGACCCTCGCCGTCGGCGGTGTTTCCCTGGATGTCCAGGCTCTGGACCGGCTCCTGCTCAGGACGACGAAGGCCGACGGCTCGCTGACGGCGCACTGCACCAATGCGGAACCGGCCCGCTCCGTCGATGTCTATACCGAAGGCGATGCGCTCGATGCTTCCGAGACGCGCTTTGTCTCCGGTGACCGCACCAGGGAGCTTGCCGTCAGATGGAAGGCCGGCGACAGAGCCCCCGGCCTGGGAAGCGGCCGGATTGTCATCTCCGGCGATCAGGCGGTGACGACGGTGCCCCTGCAGCTGGCCTTTCTGGAGGATCCCGACGTCTTTCAGCTGGAATACGCTTCCGGTACGGTATCGGCCGATCCGCAGGCCTACCGGTCGCTCTTTGTGGATCCCCGGAGCACCACCATTGACCTCAGTGTGATGGCCCGCGCCGACGATGTGCTCTGGTTCCGGCTCTTCAACTGGGGGACCAATGTGGTGGAAGCCGGGGGGAGCGGGCTGACCGACAGTGGCGTGGTGGTCCGGTCCGGCGATACGGCCGCATCGGTGACCTATCCGGCCTACGGACAGCGCTTGCGCACCGGTCCGCTGGGCCTCTCGCCCCGGGTCACCCTGGAGGTGGAGGGGCAGGCCGGATACGATCTGGATGCGGCATACCGATGCTATGTCGATATCCTCTCCTATAGCTCCTTCTCCAGAGACATGGCGATCGCCGGAGCGAGGCTCTCCCCCCTGGAAGACCTGTCCCTGCCCGCCTCCGCGCTGGAGATGACCATCCCCGGCGAACTGGGAACGCTGACCTGCGACGAGGTGCACCCCAAGTATCTGCACGACGTTGACCATCCCTTCCGGGCGCTGGAATTCGGCATCGGGGCCGGGAATGTGGACCCCGACCGTGTTCTGACCCTGCCGGTGCTGGTCTCCTGGACCTTTTCCAGACGTGATGTGCTGGGGGTCTACAGCGACGACGCGGTACCCGCTTTCTTCGAGCAGGTCGCCCAGGCTTCGGATCAGCTGAAGACGCTCTTCGCCCGCGTGCGGCCGGTCAAGCAGCTCAGGATCTCCGGCGCGGCGCATGACCTGGTGGACCTTGCCGGTGATGACTGGCCCTCCTATTTCAGCGGCGCAATGGATCCCGGAAGCGGCGCCTTCACCCTGCATTTCCGTCTCATCGTCGTCGATAGCGACAGCGAATCGGTGGAAACCCTGCTCCACAACGGGATCGGTTTTTTCGTCGTCTACGATGGAGATCGGAACGGCGTCTTCGCCGACCCCTTAGCCCTGGACTTCGCGGCTCGGGAGCAGGACGTGCCGGACCGCCCGCGGCCGACACCCTGTCTTTCCCCCACCGCGACGCCGGGGGCCACGAACACCCCCACACCCACCGGGGGAGGCGGCGATGACGATGATGACGGCAAGGACTTCGGCTGCAGCACAGGGGGAGCACCCTTTGGGGCGTTGCTTCTGCTGCCGGTGCTCGGCGTACTTGCAGCCCTGAGACGGACCAGATAGCGTGGGCGAGAGGAGGGGCACTCCCATGCAGAATCTCCAGATGCTTGCAGAACGGATCAGCGAAGGGAATGTGGTGGTCTTCTCCGGAGCCGGTATGAGCACCGAGTCGGGGCTCCCCGATTTCCGCTCCGGCGACGGGCTGTGGCAGCAGCATGACCCGCGGATGCTGGCGTCCCTGGACGCCATGAACTCGAACCCTCAGGCCTTCAGGGAGTTCTACGGGCAACGGATCCGGGCCCTTGGGGACGTGACGCCCAACAGCGGCCACCGGATCCTGGCCCGCTGGGAGCGGCAGGGGCTCATCCGCGCCGTGATCACGCAGAATGTGGACCGTCTGCATCAGGAGGCCGGTTCCTCCCGGGTGGTGGAGCTCCACGGGACCCTGCGGCAGGTACGCTGTTCCGCCTGTGGGCACAGCTTCGACAGCGCTCTCTTCCTGGAGCGGATGGACTGTCCCGACTGCGGTGCCCCGCTGCGGCCTTCGGTGGTGCTCTTCGGCGAGATGCTGCCCGGCGCTGCTTTGGAGGAGGCCGAGCGGGTGAGCACGGAGGCCACCGTCTTTCTGGTTCTGGGATCGTCACTGACCGTCTCCCCGGCGAACTGGTATCCCCGGATGGCCAAACGGGCCGGAGCCTTCCTGGCCATCATCAACAGGGACGCAACCACCATGGACGGTGTGGCCGATTTCGTGGTCCACGGCGGGATCGGTTCCGTGCTGGAGGAGGTCGATGCACGGCTCGGGGGGGAGTAGACGCTATCAGCCGATTTTGCCGCGATGCTCCCGGGCGCTGCTGTCTGTTTCCATATAGAGGCGCAGGCCTCTACTGGTGGAGGATGACAAAGGTGAGCAGCCAGGCCATCACGGTAATCTGCAAAAAGCGATCCTCCAGAAAGAGATGGGTCGGCGCCCCGCTCAGCTCCCGGACCAGGGTGAGCTGGAGGAAACGGAGGATCCCCATCAGAACAAAGGCCCCGGTGATGTACAGGTGCTCGCTGCCCGCCTTGGCGATCACCTCCGGCGAGAAGCAGTACATCAGGTAGGCCACCAGGGTGACCGCCGCCACAATGGCCATGGAGGTGTCCACAAGGGTGAGATTGTACCCCTGCACGGACTCCCGGACCTCTACGGTGTCTTCCACCAGCAGGATATCGTCCCGCCGCTTCGCCAGGACCAGAAAGAGCGCCAGCAGGAAGGTCATGACGATGATCCAGCGGGAGAGGGGGATGTCCGTGGCGAAGCCGCCCAGGAAGACCCGCATCGGAAACCCTGCGGCCACGATGAAGATGTCGATCAGTGCGAACTCCTTCAGCCCCAGCGAATAGAGGAGATTCAGCACGGCGTACCCCAGGAGCAGAAGCAACGCCTCGGGACCGAGCGGGATGGCGAGCCCGAATCCGGCCAGCGCAGACAGGGCCGCTGCGATCCGTGCCGAGTGTGGCGCGATGCGCCCGGCGGCCAGCGGGCGAAAGCGTTTGGCCGGGTGTCGCCGGTCGATTTCCAGATCTTTGAGATCGTTCACCACATAGATGAAGCTGGCGATGCAGCAGAATGCGGCGAACGCCAGGGCCGAGCGGAAGAACAGATCCAGCTCGGTAAACCGGAAGGCGAAAAAGAGCGGAGCGAAGACAAAGAGATTCTTGACCCACTGGTAGGCTCGGAGCAGCTCCAGATAGGTGCGTAGCGGCACGCCGGTCATGGTTTCATCAATCCTTTCACAAGCGCCGCCGATTGTCGGGGGGATCGGTTCCCAGGCAGGCGGCGTTCCCATGCACTGTCATACGGCTGCGATCATACACCAGAACGCGGCCGGGGTGACGGGTTTTCCTTGGTTCTTTCGGGGATCTCCTCGTCGAATCCCAGATGTTCCGTGATGATATACCGTGGCCGATCCTTGGTCTCCTCGTAGATTCTGCCCACGTACTCCCCCAGGATCCCCAGCATGATGAGGGTGATGCCGTTGAAAAAGAGTGTGATGGCCATCAGCGAGCTCCAGCCTGGAACCGTGAGGTCGGTAAAGAGCTTCTCGATCACCACCACCAGGATGTAGACAAAGCTGACCGCCGAGAGGAGAAAGCCCAGATAGCCGGCCAGCCGCAGCGGCTTGTAGGAGAAGGAGGTGACCGCGTCGAGGGAGAGCCGCAGCATCTTCGCGAAGGGGTACTTGGTCTCCCCCGCGTAGCGCCCCTCCCGGATGAAGGTCACCTCGCCCTGTCTGAAGCCGATCCAGCTGATAAGCCCCCGGAGAAAGAGGCTGTGCTCCCGGAGCCCGCAGAGGACGTCCCGCACCTTGCTGTCCATCAGTCGGAAATCGCCGGTGTCCACGGGGATCGGGAAGTCCACCAGGTGGTTGAGCATCCGGTAGAAGCAGTGGGAGGTCATCTTCTTGAAGAAGCGCTCCTTCTTGCGCTTCAGGCGCCTTCCGTAGACAACCTCGAAGCCCTCCCGCCACTTCTCGATCATCTGAGGGATCACCTCCGGGGGATCCTGCAGATCCGCGTCGATGATGACGATGGCCTCCCCGGAGGCGTACTCCAGGCCCGCCATCACGGCGGATTGCTGCCCGAAGTTCCTCGAAAAGGAGAGAAGCCGGAAACGCCGGTCCCTCTGAGATCTGGCCCGGATGATCGACGCCGAGCTGTCGGTGCTGCCGTCGTCGACAAAGATGATCTCCCAGGGCATGCCGGTGCCCTTCAGCACTGTCTGCAACCGCCTGCAGGTGGTGTCGAGCACATCCTCTTCGTTCAGAAACGGTACAACAACAGAGAGCGTTGGACGCATTGCAGGTTGTCTCCTTTCCGTATTGTGGCTGACGCCGTCACTGGTGCGGGGATCTGTCGGGCCGGCTCCGCAGGGAGATCTCGATCAGCGTTGTGTCCCCCGACTGGAAGGCCACATCGCCCAATGCGTGCAGGGCCTGCTCGTCGAGATCCTCGTAGCGTTCGCGTTCCAGTTCGCCGATGACAATATAGCGGATTCCGTAGTCTTCGAGCACCTGTCGGGCCCTCTCGCCTGAAGGATTGGTGTAGACCGCACGGACCTCCTGCCTCCTCCGGGCCGGCAGGTCGGGGTCGTTGTGCCAGAGCCATTCGTGGGCATACCAGCCCAGTACCGTCGGCAGTCCGGTGGCCATGGAGATCCGGCCGTAGCGGCTGTAGCTGTCTCCCTCGGCCTCCAGGATCACCGGCTGTCCCGGGAGACGGCTGCGGAGCCACTGGACAGCGGCGGCGTCGCCGGGCAGATCCTCATGGAGGAAGGTCAGTCCGTCGAGACTTTTGCTCTCCTTCCGCAGCGGATAGAACCCCGCCATCGCCTGGGGCGTGTAGAGCAGCGGCGCCGTGACGGCGGCGCCCAGAAGCAGTATCAGCAGAGCGGAGAGCGCTCTGCCCCGCACCACCGAGACGATCCGGACGGTGACATATCCGCCGAGCAGTCCCAGCAGGATGAAGGCCTGGTAGACCAGCTTGAACATGGTGTTGCAGCGGTGGAAGTCGTTGCCGTAGATATCTTTGACATAGACGATCTCCGGTGCGGCGATCAGGGCCAGCCCGGAAACGGCCAGCCCCAGAGCGAAGAGATCCGGCCGCTGCAGCCCGCGCCAGAAACGCAGGAAGCGCCCCTCCCCCCCGGCTGTCTTCGTCCAGAGCACAAGCAGCAGGAGAGCGAGCAGGCCGGCGAAGAGGAGCTTGTCCCCCCAGAGCACCAGAAGCTGCCACAGCGGCGTATGGGCGTGGACAAGGCCAACCCCCTCCGAGAAATGCTCGAAATGGAGCAAAAAAGGCGACGACACAGCCATGGCCAGGGCGAAGAGCAGCACGCCCCCCTTCGCCGTGTCAAGCAGGGCCTGCTGGAAGGACTCCCGTTTCAGCCAGGCGAAGGCCAGTGCGCCGAGCCAGATACAGAGGTAGATCGGCAGATCCCAGGCGTTGGTGATGTACATGACCCCCAGCAGCACGCCTCCGACGACCGTTTTGATCCGGGAGGGGCCGTGCTGCACCGTCGCGAGCAGCAGCGCCGCAGTGGTGAGCACCGCCGGGATGTCGGAGACATGGCCGTGCAGGTCGGCCACCACGAAGGAATAGATGGGGAACTCGTGGATCGTCTTGTCGTCGGTCTCCGGGTGGTAGCCGATGTACCGGGTGGCGTCGGGGTACCAGTAGGGCTCCGCCTTCTGTTCGGTGAGCCCCAGATCATGCGCCGCAGGCAGCACATAGCCGTGGACCAGGGCGTGGAGGTTCCCCCCGCCGGCCACCAGAGCGGCGGCGATGAGCCCCCCCAGCACCGCCCGGTATCCCCTGATCCGCCGCAATCGTTGCAGAGAAGGTGCTCTGTGGGGCTCCCTGTGGTGCAGAAATCCGATCGCCGCGGCCACTACGGAGAAACTCCCCACCACGGTGAAGGCGAAGAGCGAGGCGATCATCAGGTTGTAGGCCACCTCCGTGGGGATCCCTGTCACGATCGCCAGGGTGGCGCAGACCACATGGCCGAAGTAGTAGTAGTTCACCGGCGAGCCGGCGAGCCACATATCCTCCGGCGGCATCGAGGTGGCCTGTACGGCGGTGTTCACGAAGCCGAAATCCATGAATTTCTCCAGCCCCTCCACGGAGGGATGGAAACTCCGGATGAAGGCCCAGCCCAGAAGGCAGCACAGAAAGAGCGCCTCTTCCAGGGCGATGACCTTGAGAGGGAAGTGCGGCGGTACAGGCGGAAGGGCGGTGCGGGGTTCCCCGCCGTCCATCCGCCACCCTGCGAAGGAGACGGCCAGCATGGCGCCCACGGCGACAAAGCGACCCCCGCCGGCGAGGGAGGAGAGATGGAGCGATCCCGCCAGCCAGGCCGCATAGACCGGCAGCAGGATCCCCAGGATCTTGGCGAAGGGGTAGGCGGCGTCCAGGGGAAAGCGGAAGAGCCGTCTGGCAAGCGGCAGCATCACAATCCCCGCCGCAAGGAGCCAGGCCCACCACCAGAGCAGGGTGGGCAGCGCCGGCGAGAGAAGGAAGCGCAGGAATTGGTCCGGAAGATTGGTGAGGATCGACAGCATTACAGGGTTTCCCCCTCATCCAGACCCATGAAGGACGGCGCCCGGCGGCCCATGGCGATGGCGTAGTTCTGTCCCCGGTCCTGCGGATAGATCTGGGCCATGGACGCCAGGAAGAGCCCGGGCAGCGGCGTCTCGTGGGGGAGCAGCGAAGCGCCGTAGCCCCGGTCCACCACAGGCTGCGCGTAGCGCGCCCGGAAGAGATGGGTCCCGGTGATCGACATCAGCGTCTCCCCGGAGGTGATGCGGCCCAGTCCGTCGAGGAAGGCGTCCCGCACCGCCTCGTCGTCGGCGTCCCAGAGGGGGTTGCCCTCGTCGAGATAGCGCGAGAGATAGGTGATGTGCCGGCCGTAGCGTTCCGCCGGCAGCGCGGCGGTATGGCCGATGATCGCCACGAAGGGGAGGCCGTTGTCGGCGATGGAGGTCCAGTACCAGGGAACCAGGGGCTCTCTGCTCTCCAGGGTGAGGCAGAGATTGGCCATGTAGCGCACCTCCCGCAGACGGCTCCGGTAGGCCTCCGGTGCCTCGGGGAGCAGTCCCGCGGCCAGAGGCGGGGCGACGGTGAGCAGCGCCCGGTCGACAGATGTCGATCCCTCGTCGGTGGTGATGGTGAGCCCCTTCGGTTCCCTGGAGAGCGAACGCACGGGACGACCGCAGCGCACCGTTCCGCCGCGGGACTCGATGCAGCGGACCAGCTCGCGGTAGAGCACGCCGAAGCCGCCGCGCAGATAGCCCAGGCGTTCGCTCCTGCCTCCCTCTCCCCGGGAGGAGCTTCTGAGGCGGATCTTGTTCCAGAGCCAGGTGGCGCCGATCTCGTCGGCATGCTCGCCGAACTTGGAACGCAGCAGCGGTTTCCAGATTGTCTCGTAGATCTCGTCGCCCGCCTGTGCCCGCGCCCATTCGGCGGCGGTCACCTCCTCCAGATTGCGCCACTCCCTGCGATGCTGGGTGCGCAGCACGAAGAGCCCCAGCCGGATGCGCTGGAGCAGAGGCAGCACCGGCAGGCGGAGCAGGTCCAGGGGTGTGGTGAAGGGATGCATCCCCCCTGCGGCGTAGAGGGCGTTGGAGGGGGCGAACCATTCCAGCCTCCCTCCCAGGCCGAGCTCCTCGATGAGCTCCGTCACGGCACTGTCGCTGGTGAAGATGTGATGGTAGAACATGTCCAGCGGGTCGTGCCGGCTGTCTTCGTCCAGGACGATGTCCCGTGCGAGGCCACCCGCCTCCGGTGCCGCCTCGAAGACGGTGACCCCATGTCCCCTGCGTGCCAGTTCGTACGCTGCCGTCAGCCCCGTTGCCCCGGCTCCTACAATGCCTATCTCCACCCGGAAAGCACCTCCTCGATGGCTTCTCGGTCCAGCTCGCCGGTGTTCTCAAAGAGGATCACCGTGGGGTGATCGAAGACCCGGAAGGTCTCTTCGGCGCCGCTGTCGTTGATGGACAGTCCAAAGAGCTGGGGATAGGAGGCGAATCGTTTGGTCTCTGTGTACCCCAGCCGACCGCCGAACAGGGTAGCATAGAAACGGTCCATCAAGGGGTACCGATCGGGAAGAGCCGGCAGATTTCCATAGTTCCGCCGGCTGGCCAGGATCAGGTAGTCGCCCCAGCGGAGCGTGTCCACCAGCTTGCGGAACTTCTTTTCCCTGTCGGCCGCAGGCGCGTCGATCATCTTGAAACGGTAGCTCCGGTGCGCCACCCCCTCCACGGGGCCCGGGAGCGCATAGTCCCAGGACTCGCGGATGATATGGGCGCCTGCCGGGATGTTCCGGTAGATCCACGCCGAAGCGGCCGTTCTGGTGCTCTCCCTGCCGTAGATGGAGCAGAAGGCCAGACACCAGAGGAGCGAACAGAGCAGAACCGCTCCCGTGGCGCCCACAGCCAGAGCCCGGGGCTTGCCACGCAGCGTTCGGATCATGGCCGACAGCGCCAGACCCGACCCGAGAAGCAGCGCCGGGTAGATGGGCACGAGGTTCCGGACGAACTTGGCGTGCCAGGCACCCACATAGCTGATAAAAACCAGTGTGAACAGCAGCAGGGGGATCCCTGCGGGGGAGCGCTTCCGCCCCAGAATCTCGAGCGTCCACCAGGTACAGCCGGAGAGACCCAGAAAGGGCACCACCGGCCCGAGATGCCAGAGGAGGTTCTGCAGATGGAACCAGTAGGGCTGGGTTCGGGCGAACTGGAGCGTGTAGGGGACATCCACCGTCCCCTTGGCGATGCCCGATTCGTAGGCCATGACCTGGAGGAAGCCGTCGAAATCGATCAGTGTGTAGGGGGAGACCGCCGCGGCGACCAGCGCCCAGACCGCGCAGCAGAGGAGGAAATGGAGCAGCGGCCCTCTGCTGCGTTCCGCCGGCCCCGCGGTCGGTTCCTCCCGCCCCAGGCCGGCGGCGGATACCAGCAGCACCCCCACCGGAACGAGGCCGAAGCTGAGCGCCGTGGTCTTGGTGCCCAGGGCCAGCCCTCCGGCAACCCCCATCAGCAGCCAGTGTCTCCGTTGCTCCGGGGCCTCCACGGCCTGGGCGGCCCGGAGGGTGAGCAGCAGCAGAAAGAAGACCAGCATCGTCTCGGTGACGGCGTAGTGGGCCGTCTGGACCAGTCCTGTGGAGAAGGCGGCCAGAAAGGCGGTCAGCAGTCCGGCGCCGGGTCCGGCGAAGCGCCTCCCCGCCTTGTAGAGAAGAGCGATGGAGACCGTCGCCAGGGTGGCCGAGACATACCGTCCGAGCAGGACAATGTGGCCCAGGTCCCGGGACCACGCCGGGTTCCCCGTGGCGGCCGCCACGGCCTCGCCCAAAAGTTTGTACAGATAGACCGCCAGGCCGTTGTAGGCGTGGAACTGGGGGTCCATGTTCCCGAAGAACTCGATGCGGGCCACCGCCATGGCGATGTTCATGGAGTCGGGATGGTAGAGATGGCCTCCGTCCCAGTTGAGATTCCAGAAGCGGAGCAGCCCTCCCCCGGCCATCACGAGGAGAAGAACGAAGAGGATCAAAGGTCTGGCTTCCCCTGTCTGTCCCCGGTGCTCCGGGGCGGTGCGTTTTGGGTTCATGGTCATCTCCCCCTTACGCTGTGCTATTCTATATGATCGGAAGCCGTCGTTGGGACGATCCTTCCGGAAAGGAGGTAGCGATGCAACGTATCGGGTTGATTCTACTGCTGACCGCCATCACCTGTAACGCCGGGGCCAACTTCTGTATCAAAGGCGGCATGGGCGACAAGGCCGCCCTGGTGGACGAGGGGCTTCTCTCCACCTTTCTGACTGTCTTCGGCGATCCCGTGGTGCTGGTGGGATTCCTCTTCTTTGGGGGGGCCTTTGTCGTCTACAGCGCCGTGCTCTCCACGGTGGACCTCTCGCTGGCCTACCCGATCATGACCGGTGGGACCTTCCTGCTGGTGCTGCTGGGGTCCATGCTGCTCTTCGACGAGGCGGTGACGCTGACGCGGGCGGCGGGTATGCTTTCCATCGCGACAGGGATCTCCGTGGCGACGGCGAAGGGCTGAAAGGAGAGGTGAAGAAATGGGAATCCTCGAAGAACGCCTGTGGTCCGCGGCCGGCAAGAGAGCGCCGGGACGGCAGATCAAGCATGTCGTGCGGGGCCTCCGCTACACGGCGGTGGTACTGGAAAACGGCGATGCCGGGCTGGCCTTCTCCTTCGCCAGGAGGATCGCCCCGGGGGAGCGGGCCGTGCCCCTCCTCGACCCCCTCCCCTGTCCGGCGGAGTATCTCCTTGAGCTGGCCGACTCCCGCCACCCCTCCGAACGGGCGCTGGCTGTGGCGACGGCCAACGCCCTCCTCGGCGTGGAGGGCGAAATGGTGGCCGATACGCCGGAGGTCCGCACCGGCGAAACGCTGCTGATGGTGGGCAACATCGCTCCCCTGGCCCGGTATCTCCGCCGCTGCGGCGCCGAGCTCAAGATCGTCGACGACGCCGAAGCCGATGCCCTGCCTCCCGAGGATGCGGAACCCCTGGCCGCCGAGGTGGACCGATTGATCCTCTCGGCCAGCGCCGTGGTGAACGGCACCTGGGAACCCCTGATCGACGCGGCCAGGGAGAGCTGGGTGGTCGGCCCCTCTGCCCCCATGAACGCCGCCCTCTACGGCGGTACCTCTGTGCGCTGGGTGCTGGGACGGGTCGTGACCTCCCCCCACCGGCTGCTCCATCTGGTGGCCGCCGGCGGGGGCACCAGGGATCTCTCCTCCTGTGCGGAGAAGTGTCTGCTCTCCGTTGGCGGGACGGTCGACACCGTCCCGTAGCCGACTGTCTGTCACCAGGGTGGTGTGCGGACCCGCATTCGGTGCGTTCTGAGTACGGGGTTGCCGTTTATGTTATATTCATTACAGAACAGAGAGCCAGGTGGGGGAGTGGTCGATATCCTGGGATGGTGTAGACGCTGGACCGAAGCGGCGTGGAGGAAGCGACGGGGGCGGATGTGGCTCTGTATCGGCGGGATCGCGGTGCTCTTCGCCGGGATGATGCTGTGGGCCGCGGTGGCCTCCCGGAGTGTCAAGGTAGGGGTGGCCTACAGTGTCTTCAACAACCGCGTCACCGCGGAGACGGAGATGCTCACCGCGGTGCGGGCCTATGTGCGCCGGCACAACAGCCGTGGCGCGCGGCCGATGCTCCGGATGGTGCCGGCCTTCTATCGCAGAACACCAAGGGAGGCCATCCATCGGCTCGCCGAAGAAGGGGTCGCGGCGGTCATCGCCGGCACTACCTCCCATGCGGCGGAGGATCTCGCCAGGCTGGCCGCACGGGAACGGATCCCCCTGATCGCCGTCTCCGCCACCACCGCCGGTCTCACCGGACGGGACGACTGGGTCTTCCGCGTCCGCAACGACCTGGCCCAGGACGCCGTGCTCTACAGAAGGCTCTGTGCGCTCAAAGGGATCGATCGTTTCCTCGCTGTGATGCCGGCCACGAATATCGTCTACTCCGCCCAGCTGGCCCGGGAGATTGCTGACGGCGGGCCGGAGCTCTCCGGTCTGGTGGTGGCCCAGGACGGCCGGCTGGAATCCCACACCGACCGCTATGATCCGGAAGCCGTCCTGGTCACCGGCCCCGCCTCCTTTTCCGGCATGATGCTCCAGCGGGTCCGCCGGCGCTGGCCGGAGAGCCTGCTGCTCTGCGCCCCCTGGGGGATGTTTGGGCTGCCGGGCACCCACACCCCGCTTTTCTGCGGTTCCTACTACTACGTCGAACAGTTCTCCCCCTTCCACCTGGACGAGGCGCACCCCTTCCTGCAGTACTGGAACCGCCACTATGCCCTCTCCTACGACGGGACGGTGCACTACACCTTCCTGGCCATGGAGCTGCTCGTGAAGGCGCTGCGGAACAACCCTGCGGCCAGGGGGGAGGAGCTGCGGTCGCTCCTCGCGAAGGTGAGGAGCGTCGACGGGCCCGCCGGCCGCGTCTCCATCGACCGTTTCGGCGACGCCCGCGGCAGGGGCGCCGTCTTCTTCCGCGGTCCCCATGGATGGAATGAGGTGTTCCTTCAGTGACCGACACGATCACCACCTTCCGGAAACGTGTCCTCCTCTTCTCCCTTGCCCTGGCCCTTCTCTGTGGTGTGGCCGCCGCGGTGGCCGCCTTCTACTGGAACGAACACACCCATTTCCGCCGCATGGAATCGGAGATTCAGGGCATCGCCGGCGACAGCTCGCTCCTTCTGGAAGAGCGGGCCTCCCTGGTAGACCGGATCGCCCGGTATCAGGAGGGGGTGCAGGATGCCTTTGCCGGACATCTGGTGCCCCCGGATCTGCTCTATCTCGTCCTCTGCGACAACGACGGCAGGGTGCGGCGCACACTCTTCGGCGGCTCCATGGAGGGCTTGCGGTTCCCCAGCCGCTCTCTGCGCCGGCAATGGATGATGAATATCCATTTCACCGGCAGCGAGCGACTCTGCCTGAGCTATGCGGCGCCCTCCCAGGGGGGATGGCTGGTCGCCGGGTTCGAACCCTCCTTTCTCTTTTCCCGCATCCAGTCGGAGCTTCCGGGGAGCATGTGGGCCCTGATCACCGAATCCCGCGGGCAGGTGCTGGCCTCCTGGAACGACCGCGAACGCTACCCCCCGGGGAGCTACGTGGCCCAGCACATGACCGTCTCGGAATCGGAGAGCGCAATGCCTTTGCGGGGGGAGATGGCCTGGGGGGCCTGGGACAGATGGCAGGCCATCCCTATGGCCCAAGGGCTGCAGATCACCGGCGGCGTCTGGCTGGACCGCATGGTCCCTGTCGCCGTGAAGGGCGGCATCGTCGCTGCTCTGGCGGTGCTGCTCCTCGGGGCGCTTCTGCTCGCCCCGCTGGACAGGGGGTTCGCCCGTGTTACCAGGAGTTTCCGGCATCTCACCTCGCTCATCGGCGAGCTGGACGGGCGGCTCCAGCAGTCGGAGGATCCCTTCGCCGCCCTGCTGCACGCCCGGGAGAAGTGGCGGCTTCCGCTCGAGATGGGAAAGAGGGATTTCCGGGAGGCCAGACAGGTGGAAGAGGCCCTGAACAACCTGCTCAACAGTATGGGAGCCCAGGGGCAGGAGCTGGCAGCCCTCTACGAGGAAACCCGGGCCATCGAGGAGGAGCTGCAGCAGAGCAACTGGAGCCTCCGCAAGGCCTTCGGGCGTCTGGAGGAGCTGGCGACCTTCTCGCAGACCGCCATGGAAGCCCGCTCCGTCCAGGACGCCTGCACGCGGAGCATCGGCTCGCTCATTGACTTCAGCGGCGCCCGGGCCGGAACGGTGGTGGCCTTCACCAGGGAACACCAGGAGGTCGTCGCCTTCCAGGGATCGGAGGAGGCGCGCAAGGTACTGGACCAGTCGCTCCGGGGGGAGCTCTTCCGGATCTTCGGTTCCAGCGGAAAGCGTGAAAGAGAGCTCGAACGCGGGGGATTCCGGTGGTATCTCTTCCCTGTCTACTACCTCGGCGAGGCCGAGGGGGCCATTCTCCTCGCCCTGCCGCAGGGGGAACGGATGAGCAGGGAGTCCGCCGAAGCGCTCCACCTCTTTGTCCCCCACCTCGGGGGCATGCTCCACGCCCAGATACTCATGGACGAGATCCGCCACTCCTACCACTATCTCGCCGTGCGGCTCCAGCATGTATCGGCCACCTACCACGACGAGACCGGCGAGCACCTCCGCCGTATCCGGGCCTTCTCGGTCTTTCTGGCCGAGCAGTACGGACTGAACCGGCAGAACGTGGAGGATATCGGTCTGTACAGCATGCTGCACGACATCGGCAAGCTCCGGGTGCCCAGAGAGATCCTGCTCAAGCCCGGCCCGGTGACCGAAGAGGAGTTCGGCGAGATCAAACGCCACGTCCACTACGGCGTGGAGGCACTGGGCAACGCTACCTGGCTGAGCATGGCCCGGGAGATCTGCCTCTACCACCACGAACGCTGGGACGGCAGCGGCTACCCCGAAGGCCTGAGCGGCAGGCGGATCCCGCTCTCCGCGCGGATCGTGGGCCTGGCCGACGTCTACGACGCCCTGCGGACGTCGCGGGTCTACAAGCCCGCCTTCTCCCACCAGAAGACGACCCGCATCATTCTGGAAGGAGACGGCAGGGTGCAGCCCGACCACTTCGATCCCGATCTCCTGGAGATCTTTCGGGCGAACCACCATATCTTCGAGCGCATCTACCGCGAGGTCTCCCGGGGCGGCGAGCTCTTTGCCATCGCCGGGGAGGACTCCGGGAACGACGGGGCCTAGCCGGTTGTTCCTTCCGTAGAGAAATCCGATACAAAGGTGAAGGAGACTGTTCCCTCTACGCTGGTGGAATGCTATAATTCCCCTGTGTAAGCTGTTATATTGGCAAATGGGAAGGGGCGTGGAGTTATGAGGAAGATTGCCATTGCTGTCATGGTTGCCATGGTTTCACTGCTGCTGGTTGCGGTTGCGTGCCAGGGACAGAGCGGGTCCGACGAGACGATCGCCGCACCCGACGTCAGCGAGGGTGCGGTGGTCGAGGAGAGCGAGAACGCGAAGATCAACTGGACGGACCAGTACATCGAGGCCCGTGGTCAGGCCGTGCCCCCCACGGGGAAGGAAGGCACGGCGCAGGGCAAGCTGCTCGCCCGGCGCGGGGCCTTTGTGGACCTCCAGCGGAACCTGCTTGAGTTCATCAAGGGGGTCCGGGTGGATGCGGAGACCACCATGGAGAACTTCATGGTCGACGACTATGTCAAGACCGAGGTCAGCGGCACCATCAAGAATGTCCAGGTGG
Organism: Synergistales bacterium; assembly: GCA_021736445.1. NCBI lineage: Bacteria > Thermotogati > Synergistota > Synergistia > Synergistales > Synergistales bacterium. Next base: position 45,345 of record JAIPGA010000010.1, read on the forward strand.
TGGAGGCCGACTGGGACGGCGAGATCTACACCGTGGTGGGACGCGTCCGGCTGGAGAAGATCCGTACCGCCGTGGTCTCGGCGTTGCCCGAGCAGCCCGAGCCCAAGGATGTGCCGCCCAAACCGGAACCCAGGGGCACCAAGCTCACCGGCATGGTGCTGGATGCCCGCCATCTGCCGCTGATTCCGGCAATGACCTTCAAGGTCTTCGACGAGAACGGCAAGCCCGTCTACGGACTTGATTTCGTCGACCGCGAGCGATTCCTCGCCTCCGGCCTCTGCGACTACCAGTCCAACATCAGCTACGCCAAGGGCGCGCCGAGGGTGACCGACAATCCCGTCACCGTGAAGGCCGTCCGGACCAAGTCGCCGCAGAATGTGGATATCGTGATCCCCAACAGCGCCGCCGCCAAGATCCGCCGGAGCACCTACGACTTCCGGGTGCCCTGCCGGGTGACGGTGGTGAAGCGGTGAGCATGATGAGTCTTCGCAAGACGGCGGTCCCGGTGCTCGTCGCCGGCATCGCCGCCCTGCTCCTGGTCTTCGGTTCGGCGGGGACGGCCCCGGCGGCGGAGGAGCCCATCGTCGTGGAGGCCGAAGGCTATGCGCCGGTGCTGAACGGCGACACCACCAGGGCGCGGGACGAAGCCAAACGGCAGGCCTACCGGGACGCCCTGGAAAAGGGCGTCGGGGCCTATGTCGAGGGCATCACGGAGATGAAGGACTTTCAGGTGGTCAAAGACAAGGTCTTCTCCCAGGCCCAGGGACTGGTGACGGGCTTCGAGGTTCTCGAGGAGGGCGAACGCGACGACGGTGTCTACTATATCAAGGGACGCTGCACCGTCTCGGTCCGCAAGCTCGACGGCGTACTGGGGCCGGTGGTCATCGACGCCCTGGGCAATCCCCGGGTGATGGTGATCGTCAAGGAGAGCATCGACGGCGAGGAGCCCTTTCTCTCCACCGCCGAGGGGGAGGTGCAGCGGATCTTCCAGAAGGCGGGCTACCTGATGGTGGACCCCAGGCAGGCCAGGGCCCTGGACAAACGGGCCTACGACACGGCCAAGGAGACCGGCGACGTAGCCAGACTGCAGGAGCTGGCCGAGAGTTTCCGGGCCGATGTCATCATCTACGGCAAGGCCATGAGCTCCGTCTACGCCAACCAGAGCATCTCCGGCGTGCGGATCTACGGGGTGCAGAGCCAGTTCCAGCTCAAGGCGGTGATCACCCAGACCGCCTACGTACTGGCCACGGAGACCCCCGCGGTGCGCACCAAGGGCACCTCGCCCGGTGACGCCGCCGCCAAGGGACTCAAGCAGGTGGGCGGCGAAGCGGCGGAGAACCTGGTCCACAAGGTGGCCTACGCCCTGGTCAGCGGCAGCGCCGGCGGCGTTCCGGGACGGACGGTGAAGGTCGTGGTGGAGGAGATCGGTTTCTCCCAGGCCATGAAGCTCAAGAGCGCCCTGGAGGAGACCCGCGGGGTCACCGCCGTCTATCAGCGCGCCTTCCGGGAGGGCAAGCTGGAGCTTGACGTCAACACCGAGGGCAACGCCGAGGATCTGGCCATCCGTCTCGACGGCATGGGCCTGGAGATCACCGGCCTCACCGCGGGCACCATCGAGGCCCGGTGGCGCGGGGGATCGGAGTAGACTATGTCTCTGTGTGGGCGGCGATTGGGTGTTTTCCTTGCGGCGGTGCTGTGTGTGGCCTTTCTCGCAACCGCTGCCGGTGCGCTGGAGGATGTGGATCTCCAGCGGATCTGGAAGGCCAATGGTGCGGTGGAGGGCCTCCAGGAGTTCCGCTTCGGCGTGGTGGACTGGACGGAGCAGACAGCCGTCGTGCAGGGTGAAGCGGAACTCCCGCCCGACCCCACCCCGCAGCAGAGGCTCCTGGCCGGGCGGAAGGCGCTGGTGGACGCCCGGCGCAAGCTGCTCTACCTGCTCTACGAGATGAAATTCGGCCTGCCCAAGAAGCTGACCTCCATCGAGGTGAAGGGGCACATTGTGGCGCCCCATGTCACCAGGGAGACCGTTTCCGGCGGCCGGGCGACGGCACAGGTGGTGATCCCTCTCAGACGGCTCTTTGAGACCTGTGTCATCTGGGAGGGCGAGGCGAAGTAGCCCGTACACCAACGCGGTACGGGGAGATCCGAGGGGTAGGTTCATACAGGAGGGAGCAGACCTATGGATAGAGGCAGACAGATTCGCGGCATCGTTTCTCTTCTCTTTCTTTTCTCTTTGGTAGTAGCGGCAGCACTGCCTGCCGGGGCGGCGACACGGATCGCCGTGGCGGATTTCGACAACAACGCCGGCGAGGGGTCCGTGCAGGTGACCGACTCCGTCCGACGGGCCATCACGGATATGCTCATCACGGAGCTGGCCAAGACACCGGGGCTCCAGGTGATCGAACGGTCGCGCCTGGAGGCCATCGCCAAGGAGCAACAGCTCGCGGCCTCCGGCATGGTCGACC
>JAIPGA010000011.1 GCA_021736445.1 Synergistales bacterium
CGCCCCGCTGGGGCTCCGTCCCCTCCAGCTGGTGATGGCCAACCCCCTGCACCACGCCAACTCCTCGGCCCTCTCCGACTGGTGCATGCGGGAGCCGGGCGCCGTCATCCACATGCTGCCCCGGTACGGCACCGCCTACTGGAGGGTCCTCGCAGAGGCCGCCTCCAGCGGAGGGGAGCTTCTCGCTCCGGCGGTGGCCCGACACATCGATTTCCTCCACAACCTGGCGGAGGAGGGCGCGCTCCCCATACCGGAAGAGAGACTGCGGGAGGTCCTCCCGCGGGTGCATTTCCTGCTCGGTTCCGCCCCGGTGGGCCCGACCACAGTGGAGCGGATTCGAGCGTGGACGGGACGCCCGCCGCTGGTCCGCTTCGGCTCCACCGAGACCTGTCTGCAGGCTCTGGGGACACCGACCTCGCTCTCCCCGGAGGAGTCCATGGAGGCCTTCCGGCGCGGCTGGCACCATACCCCTTCGCCGGGCTACTACATCGGGCGTCCCCATCCCCCGCATACCGAGGCGGCGGTCGTCAGGAGCACGGACCCTGCCGACGCAGGCTACCTCGTCCCCTGCCCCAACGGCGAGGAAGGCTATCTCATCGCCCGGGGCGGACACGTCATGGCCGGCTATCTCAACGACACCGAAGCGACCCGGGAGGTGCTTCGGGACGGCTGGTATCTGGGTTTCGGCGACATCGGCTTCACCCTGACCAGTCCGGCCGACGGTGGAAGGGACCACTACTGGCTGGGCAGGGATTCGGCCCTGGTGATCCGGGGCGGGGCGAACTACGCCTGTGACCAGATCAGCGCCGAACTGACCGCATTCCTGGAGAAACGCTACGGGATCGCCCCGTCAAGCGTGGATCTGGCCGTCGTGGGGATGCGCATGGAGAGCGAACACGAGGACAGCTGCTGCGTGACCATCGACACCAGCCGGCTCGACAGGGAAACCGAGGCAGAGCTCCGGCGATCCTTCATCGAGGAGGCGCGGCGGAAGGTCTCCAGGGGGGCCAGGCCTGACCGGCTCCGCTTCGGCGCCGTCCCGCGCAACTTCAAGGGGGCGGTCCGAATCAGGGAGCTCAAGGAGCTGTGGCGTACCGAAACGGCAACGCCTGAGAACACCCACAGAGAGGACGATGACGGCAATGCTTCTTGAAGAGATCATCGGACCGGTGATGATCGGCCCCTCTTCCAGTCATACGGCGGGAGCAGCCCGTCTGGGCAAGCTGGCCCGGACCTGCTGGGGGACCACGGAGGGTTCGGTGGAGATCTATCTGCGGGGGAGTTTCGCCACCACCGGCAAGGGACACGGGACAGACAGGGCGCTTCTGGCGGGGCTCATGGGGATGGACCCCGACGACCCGCAGATCCGGTCGGCCTACCAGGTCGCCGAAGAACGACAGCTGGTCTACACCTTCCACACCGAGGAGGTGGACGGCGCCCACCCGAATTCGGCGCGCTTCGTCTTCCGCAGCGGGAAGGACGAGGGGATGGAGGTTCTGGGGGCCTCCGTCGGGGGCGGAGCGGTGGAGCTGCAGGAGATCGACGGCTTCCGGCTCCGGCTCACCGGCGAGCTGCCCACGCTGGTCACCTTCCACAGGGACAGCCCCGGCGTCGCCTCGGTGGTCACCTCGGTCCTCACCGGGATGGAGATCAACATCGCCACCCCCACGCTGGCCCGCAAGACCCGGGGCGGTCTGGCCTCCATGGCCATCGAGATGGACGCCGGTACGGAACGCGACGTGGCCGATCGTGTCCGGAACGCCCACCCCTCGCTGCTGCGTGTGCTCTTCCTCGCCCCGGAAGGAGGCGACTGACATGCGCTCGCTGGACGAACTGACCACCCTCTGCAAGGAATGGCAGTGCTCCCTCCCCAAGACGATACTGCACACCAAAGAACAGGAGTCCGGCCAATCTCCGGAACACCAGCGGGAAGCAATGGCCTCCCGTCTCGCCGACATGCGCAGATCCGTGGAGGAAGCGCTCTCCACGGACCGGGAACCCCAGCTTGTGGAAAACCGGGCCCCTCTTCTCGGGGAGTACCGCCCCGCAGAGGGGCCGCTCTCGGGAGGGGTCATCCTGGAGGCCGGCCGGATCGCCCTGGCCGTGGCGGCGAGCAACGCCTGTATGGGGCGGATCGTGGCCGCTCCCACGGCGGGAAGCTGCGGTATCCTTCCGGGGATCCTCTTCAGCTACGACCACCACTTCAAACCGGGGGAGGCGGCCCTGGTGGACGCCCTGATCACCGCCGCCGGCATCGGGAACGTCATCGCCGAACGGGCCACACTGGCAGGGGCATCCGGCGGCTGCCAGGCCGAATGCGGCGCCGCCGCAGCGATGGGTGCCGGGGCGCTGGTCCAGCTCAGGGGCGGCAACGCCGACCAAATCTCCCAGGCGGCGGCACTGACTCTCAAATCGCTGCTCGGCCTGGTCTGTGACCCTGTAGGCGGCCTGGTGGAGGTGCCCTGCATTGTCCGAAACGGCACGCTCGTCGCGCTTTCCGCCATCGGCGCCGATATGGCCTTGGCCGGTGTTCGCTCGGCCATACCGGCAGACGAGGTGATCGACACCATGGGCGCCGTGGGCCGCGCTCTGCCGGAAACACTGCGGGAGACGGCCCGGGGCGGCCTCGCCGTCTCCCCCACCGGCCGGAGCTTCACAGAGAGACTGCGGGAGCAGTCCCCCTGATCGTCATCGCTGCTCTCCCCTTGCCTGCTCCCGGCCGGACCGGCGGGGGGAGAGCCCCTGGAGTGTCCTCGCCCGGTCACCCACGGGGATGCGGACGGTATAGCGCACCCCCGGCGGCCCTTCTACATCCAGGCTCCCGTTCAGCTGCCTGGCAAGCAACGTCACCATCTTCAGGCCCAGAGTCTCGGTCTGCTCCACATCGAAGCCCGGAGGCAGGCCGATACCGTCATCCTCCACGGAGAGAACAACCTCGCTCTGTCCTTCCGCCGTCACCCTGACGCAGACCGTCCCCGAGCGGCCATCCGGGAAGGCATGCTTGAAGGCATTGCTCAGCAGCTCCGTCACCAGCAGCCCCGCGGAGATGGCGCTGTCCACATCGAGTTCCACCGGGCCACCTTCCACCATAGTCTTTATGTTGCCGCTCCTCGCCTCGTAGGAGGTGCGGATATGTCGTTCCAGGGCCTTCAGATACTCGGGAACGTTGATGGAGGAGAGACGCTGGGACCGGTAGAGCCGCTCGTGGACCAGAGACATGCTCTTGACCCTGTTCCGGCTCTCCATCAGGGCTTCCCTGGCCGCCCCTTCGTTCAGGGTATCCATCTGCAGATGGAGGAGACTGCTCACCACCTGCAGGTTGTTCTTGACCCGGTGGTGCACCTCCCGGAGGAGCGCCTCCTTCTCCTCCACCGACTGCTGCAACTCCACGAGCGCCTGCTCCCGGTCGGTGAGGTCGCGGAAGGTCCAGACCCTGCCTGCGGTCTCCCGACCCACCCGGAAGGGCACCGAGTACCACTCAAAGACCCGGCCGTCGTGGAAGTGGAGCAGGTCGTAGCCCTCCTCGTCCTCCCGTTCCGCCGTATAGAGTGCGTCCACGCTCTCCAGGAAGGCGTCCGCATCGGAAAGCCTCTGCTTGTAGCGCTCCTTCCGGGATTCCAGCGGTGGAAGCGTCTCCTCCTCTACCGGAAAGCCCCAGATCAGACGGAACCGCCGATTGGACAGCAACGGGCTGTGCTCCCCATCCACCACGAGGATACCGTCTCCCACCGATTCCACCGTCGCCCGCAGGAGTGCGCGGGATCGCTCCAGCTTCTCTTCGGAGGCCTTCCAGTCCGTCATGTCCATACTCAGACCCAGTACATGGGCGGGGGACACCCCCGAAGCCGGGACCCCGATCCCGGCGGAGGCGAACCAGCGGAGCCTTCCCTCCCGGTCGTAGGCGGAATGCATCAACCTCTTTCCGCCGGCTTCTTCCGCCGTTACCGCACGGAGAAAGCTGCGGGCACGTCCTCTGTCATCCGGGTGCGACAGAAGCAGCCAGTCTTCCAGAGGTTCACCGGGGATATCTTCTTCCTCCGCCGGGTATCCAAGCATCCCCCGAAAACTTCTGGTTGGGCGAAACCGATCGCTCCCAGGGAAGTACTCCCACAGCCCCTGGCCGGAGACGGCAACAAGGCGCTCCAGCCGGCTGAAGGATTCCTGCGCTTCGGTCACCAGCGACCGCTCCAGCTCCAGACGTCTGCCCACCTCCCGGCGGGCGAAGAGAAAGAGCAGCGCACCGCTGGCCAGGACAAAGAAGACCCCCTTGATGGTCTGAAGGCGATTCAGCGCAGCAGGCACCTCTCCGACCAGCATGACGATGTGATCGGAGAAGAGGATCCACAATACCCCGAACAGGACAAACAGCCCCGCTATCCGGAGCGCTACCGCAGTACTGCCGTTCCCTTTCACCGAAGATCCCTCCCGACAGAAGGCTGCGCTGCCCCTGTCCTCCAGGATAGATTGCAGTTCGATTATACAGCACCATTTCTGCAGCTCTCCAGGAAAGATGGTGGGAACGTTCTTCACAGACGGTTGCATCTATCGGAAAAGAAAACGTTATATCCCCATGTTATCTCCGCAGCAGGGCCGCCACCGGAACAGCCAGGAGACACAGCATCAACCCTTGGCCAAACCCGACTGTACAGCCTCCTCCGCCCCCGGTCATCGGAACGGCTGTGGGGGTCGCCGTCGGCGCGGGACCGGTACGTTCCAGCCCTATGGGGAGACCCTCCAGCATATCGGGAGTAATGGCGCTGCCCCGATTCTTACCGTAGCCCCCACCTCCCAAGGTCATTCTCACTACCACAATGATTGTACGCCTCTCTAACACTCACCTGCAGGAATAACGGCCCAGCGCCATCTGCATCTCCTGTAACATCCTCGCGCAACAACGCCGGGCAAAGGGCTCCCGTTCCTGTGGCACACCTGACCATCAGTCCGACAGGAACGCAACGGCGGGGACTCCCTTGCGAAAAGCCCGGCAAACATGTAGACTTTAACGCTGAAAGGTGCCGTCCGGATTCTCTACTGCGGTGTCCTCTCCGAAAACGGTAGTCCCGTCGTGCTGTTCGTTCTGGTGGAATCAGCACATCCAGGGGCGGTACGCATCTGTTTTTCACCTTTAAAAAATCATATGTTTTCTCCGAGCCCCGCGGCCTTCCATCTGGGTGGCGGCGGGGCCGACAGGGTGGCGCTGGAAACGGCGTCGCCTCCCGGTGTGGAAAGGAGAACGTGGATTTCTGATCCTCCCTTTCTGCCGTGGGAGGATCTTTTTTTGTATTTGGTGGGATGTCAATGCGAATGTTTAAAAGCCGGGCCTGGTTTCCCGTCCTCATGGGCTCGTTCCTTGTGGCCTATGTGGTCTGGCCGCTGCTCAACATGTTCCTCCGGGCCGACTGGGGGATCGTGGCCTCCAGCGCCCGGGAACCCGAGGTGCTCGGAGCCCTCTGGCGCAGCATCTGGACCGCCGCGGCGTCCACCGGAATCATCGCGCTCTTCGGCACACCGCTGGCCTATCTGCTGGCCCGGAGGGAGTTCCGGGGCAAGTCCGTCCTGGAGGCCGTCATCGATCTGCCCATCATGGTACCCCACACCGTGGCCGGGATCGCCGTGCTCCTGGTGATCTCGCCGAAGGCGCCGCTGGGTGCGCTGATCAAGAGCCTGGGGCTCCAGCCGATCAACAGCGCCACGGGGATCGTCCTGGCCTGTATCTTCGTGAGCATCCCCTTCTATGTCGATTCGGCACGGGACGCCTTTGCGGGTGTCTCGCCGCATCTGGAGAAGGTGAGCCGCACACTGGGGGGCTCCATGCCCTATACGTTCTTCCACATCACCCTGCCGCTGGCCAGACGGGGGATCTTCTCGGGGCTCATCATGTCCTGGGCCAGAGCGGTGAGCGAGTTCGGCGCCATCGTGATCATCGCCTACCATCCCATGGTGGCACCGGTATTGATCTACGACCGCTTCCAGACCTTCGGGCTCAAGTACTCCTCCCCCATCGCCGTCCAGCTGATCTGCATCTCGCTCTTCATGTTCGTCACCCTCCGGCTGCTGGCCGGAAGGATCCGCATCGGGAGGGGCGAATCGTCGTGATCACACTGAAGGATGTCACCGTCCGGCTGCCGGGTTTCACGCTGGAACCGCTGTCCGTCCGCGTCGAGGAAGGGGAATTCTTCATGCTGGTGGGCCCCAGCGGTGCGGGCAAGACCATGCTGCTGGAATCCATCGCCGGTCTGCAGCCCCTCGCCTCGGGAACCATCACCGTCAGTGGCCGGGACATCACCGCAGAGCCGCCGGAGCGACGGGGCATCGCCCTGGTCTACCAGGACTACGCCCTCTTCCCCCACCTGAGCGTTGAGCAGAACATCCGCTACGGGCTCCGCTTCGCCGACGAACGGGACGAGAACCATGTGGCCCACCTCATCGAGACACTACGGCTGGATCATCTCCTGCGACGCAACCCGGAAACCCTCTCGGGAGGAGAGCAGCAGCGGGTGGCCCTGGCCAGGGCGCTGGCGGTGAAACCGTCGCTGCTCCTGCTGGACGAACCGCTCTCCTCGCTGGATCCAAGATTCCGGGAGGAGCTGCAGGAGCACCTCCGCTCCGTCCACGAAGCGGGGGTGACGATCCTCATGGTGACCCACGATTTCGGCGAGGTGCTCTCCCTGGGCAACCAGGTGGCCGTACTGCAGCAGGGAAGACTGCAGCAGAAAGGCGGGGTGGCCGAGGTCTTCCATACGCCGGCCAACCGGGAGGTAGCGGCCTTTGTGGGGATGAAAAACATCTTCCAGGCCTCGCTTCACGGCCGGTACGCACTGCTCGAAGGGGGAACGGAACTACTCCTGGGACGGGAGGTCGCCCAGCGGGAGGGATTCATCGGCATCCGGCCGGAGAACATCATCCTTGCCGCCAGGCCGGGGGCGAGCGACGCCGTGAACTGCTTCTGGGGGCGGATCATCTCCGTTACCCCCCGGGATGTAGCGCTGGAAGTCCTGCTGGAGACAGCGGATATCCGCCTCTTCGCCCACGTTCTCGCCAGCTCCTTCATGGAGCTGGGGCTCCATCCCGGCGAAACGGCCTGTATGCGTTTCAAGCCGGAGGCCGTTCATATCTTCTAGATGGCAGGGTTCTCCTGAGCCTTGGTCCATAGATCCACCACACACCACATACGGAGGTGCACCTATGAGAGGAATGCGGAAAGGGTTTATCGTAGCGGCGGTGTTCTGTCTGGCGATCCTGACGGCGATCCCCGCCTCGGCGGCGGAGAAGCTGATCGTCTTCCATGCAGGCAGCCTCAGCGCTCCAATGAAGGCCATCGAGGACCGGTTCGAGAAGGCCAATCCCGGTATCGACGTGCTCCGCGAGGCCGGCGGCAGCGCGTCCATGGCCAGGAAGATCATCGACCTGGACGGGGAATGCGACTGCTACTTTTCGGCGGACTACATGGTCATCGAACGGCTCCTGCGGCCCGAATACGCCGACTGGAACGCCATGTTCGCCAGCAACGAACTGGCCCTCATGTACGGCCCCCAATCGAAGTACGCCGACGAGGTCGACAGCGACAACTGGTACGAGATCCTGATGCGCGACGACGTCACCTGGGGGCACTCCAACCCCGATGCCGATCCCTGCGGCTACCGCGCCCTGATGGTGCTCCAGCTGGCCGAGGACTACTACGATCGGCCCGATCTCCACGAGGAGGCCATGGCCCATCCCGGCAGGGGTGTCCGGCCGAAGGCCATCGAGCTGATCGCCCAGGTGGACACCGGCGCCATGGACTATGCCTTCGAGTACAAGTCCGTGGCCGTCCAGCATGGTCTTCCCTACGTCACCTTCCCGCCGGAGATCAACCTCAGCGATCCCGCCTACGCCGACCTCTACTCCACCGCCGAGGTGGAACGGGCCGGCAGGGAACCCGGGGAGACAATCATCACCAAGGGGCAGCCCATCGTCTACGGCTGCACCATCCCCACAACAGCACCCCATCCGGACCTGGCATCGCGGTTCATGCAGTTTGTCCTCTCCCCCGACCATGGTCTGGCTGTCTTCGAGAGTATGGGACAGGGTATCGTCGGCCCCGAACGGGTGCACGGCGAGGACAATGTCCCCCAGAGCCTCGAGGGTCTCGTGCAGTAGACACCCCTCCCCCACGAGATCCTGGAGCGTACCACCCACCCACGGCCCGCGGGTTCCTTCGAACCCGCGGGTTTGTCGTATGTCCGCCCGACGCGACAGATGCCGACGGCGGCGGTATACTGAAAATGGGGATCCCCACGGAAAGGAACGAACGGACACCATGGCCGAAGAACATACGAAACGGCTTCTGCTGATCGAGGACGACCGGGAGCTCTGCGGACTCCTGGGGGAGTACCTGGAGGGCGAAGGGTTCGCCGTGGAATGCGTCCACGAAGGAGACGAGGGACTCCGGCGGGCCCTCGACGGCGGACATCACCTGGTGGTCCTGGATCTGATGCTCCCCGGCCTGCCGGGGCTGGACCTCCTCCGGTCCCTGCGGGGCCGGTCCTCCATCCCCGTCCTGATCCTCACCGCCAGGGGCGACGACGTGGACCGCATCCTCGGCCTGGAGCTCGGCGCCGACGACTATCTCCCCAAACCCTGCAATCCCCGGGAACTGGCCGCCAGGATCCGCTCCATCCTCCGTCGCACCCTCCCCACCGAAGGCCGGCAGGCCCGGATCGGGGGCGACCTGACGCTCTCCAGCGGGGCCTATACCGCCTGGCTGGGGGAGCGGCAGCTGGAGCTCACCACTACGGAGTTCAAGATTCTGGAGGTGCTCTTCAACCAGGCCGGAGGTGTCTGCAGCCGACAGGCTCTGAGCAGAAACGCCATGGGACGTCCCCTTACCCCCTTCGACCGGACCATCGACGTCCATGTGAGCAATCTGCGCAAGAAACTCGGCCCCCATCCCGACGGTACGGAGCGGATCCGGACCATCCGGGGGGAGGGGTACATGTACACCTTCCCGCACAGGGGCGAAGACCCTCATGATTAGCCTTCGCTCCGGCCTCTTCCGCCGGATCCTGTTCTGGTTTCTCATCGCCATGCTGGTAGCCGGGCTCGGCGGCACGGCGGTGACCATCCTGCTCACCCGGGAGGGCCTCCTCTTCTCGGGACGCAAGGAGCTCCTCCGCCACGCCGTGGCCACGCAGGGAGAGCGGGCGGCGGCGCTCTACGAAGAAGAGGGACGTCGAGGCCTCCGCGATTTCGCCCACAGGCTGCGACAGGAGACGGAACTCCATCTCATTCTCCTGGGGAACGAGGGAATCCCCCTCACCCCAGGCGGTCAGTCACCGATGTTTTCCAGGATGGTGGAGCGGATGCGGCGCAGCGACGAAAACTTCGCCATCGACCGCGGCATGCCCACGGCGAAGGCCGCCGTCACCGGGCCTTCGGGGGAAACCTACCTCGCCGTAGGCTTTCTCCGTCCCCCGCCTGAGGGGGCGCCACCCCGCACCGCGCTCCCCCTTCTCTGGTGGTTCGGCCTCATTGTGGCGGCGGGCACACTCTTCTGTGTTCTGCTGGCGGACCATCTGGCCCGTCCCATGCGGCGGCTTCAGGAGACCTCCCTCCATCTTGCAGGCGGCGACCTCACCGCCCGGGTAGAGGGCCCGATGCTCGCCGGAAAGGACGAACTGGCAGAACTCGGCCGGAGCATGAACTACATGGCCTCCCGCATCGAAGGGCTCGTCAATGGACAGCGCAGGCTCCTCCGTGACATCTCCCACGAGCTGCGGAGTCCTCTGGCGCGTCTCCAGGTGGCGCTGGAGCTGGCCCGGCGGGGAGGAGGAGGGCAGGCAGAGCGCCACCTGGACCGCATCGAGCTGGAATCCCGGCGTATGGAAGCACTGATCGCCCAGCTGCTGTCTCTGGTGCGTCTCCAGAACGGCCGCGAGGAGATCCACACCGAGGATGTGGATCTGGACGCCTTGCTGCGTGAGATCATCGACGACACCGCCTATGAGGAAACCGAACAGGGGAGAGAGCGCGTCGCATTCCAATCACCGGGAAGCGTGTCGGTCCGCGGCGACAGAACACTCCTGCACAGGGCCTTCGAGAACATCCTCCGCAACGCCCTGCGCCACACCGACCCCGATGCGGGGGTTGTGGCTACCCTGAAACGGGAGGGAGATCGGTGCATCGTGGGCATCCGGGATTTCGGAGAGGGTGTCCCCGAAGAAGAGCTGCAGAGCATCTTCGATCCCTTCTACCGCTCCGACAGCGCCCGCTCTCCGGGAGAGGGAGGAGCCGGCATCGGGCTGGCCATTGTCAGAGAGGGGATCGCCGCCCACGGTGGGGATGTGGAGGCACGGAACGCAGGAAAGGGCCTGGAGGTGGTGGTGCGCCTTCCCGCAAACCATAGGGAACGCCGGACATAGCCGTGGGCGCCCCGGGGGGCGCCCACGCAGTACCATCATACCCTGTCTGCGGCTCTGTCGCTACCAGCTGTGTTTCCCTTGCCCCCTGCGCATCCCCTGGCCGGGGGCTGTCTCCCCGGGACCGCCATCCCGCTGCCTGGGACCGGCCTGCATCCCCGGGCCCCGGCGGTGTCCGCCCCGCAGTACCGCAAGCTTCCGCCACTGGTCCAGAGTGAGGATCTCGGGCAGCCGCTCCCGCCACTGTCTGCCGTATTCGGTGACCGTCAACAGGGCATCGGCGTTGCCGGCGGCGAGTTCATCCAGCCTGGCCCCGCCGGTGGGATCCTGCAGCAGCGTCTGCATGGTGGCAGTGCGACGCTCCCTCAGCGCATCCACGGCCGCACCGAGATCCGCGCCGGAACGGAGATCGGCCAGCTGTTCCTGCTGCTGCGGGGAGAGCTCCAGTGTCCCTGCCGCTTCATCCAAAGCGGTGACAAAACGGGGCGAATCGTCTCTCCTGTAGGGGTGGGAGCCGCACTGTTCCAGCAGTTCGCTCCGCCGTTCCGCCGAAAGCGAAGAGAGCATATCCCCCACCTCGGCATACCAGAGCCGCTCCCGCCGGATCATGGCGCTGCGGAGCGCCTCCCTGTCCACCTCGACACCCCGGACCATCGCCGCGTAGTCCCGTCCGGTCTGCTGCAAGAGATCGAGATGCGCCGCGGCAAAGGCACGCCGGCGGTCATCCATGGCTGCGCGCTCCTCATCGGTCAGTCCCTGGACCATACCTCCGAGGAACATGCCGCCCAGTCCGGGTCCTCCGCCGATCATCCCTGCGCCGCGCCCCGCCCGACGGATGCCCGCGGAGGATGCCGGATCGTGGCGCCATGCTCTTTCGTCGGTGTCCCGCCGCTCCTGCATGAACCGTCCTTCACCCTTCATCCCCTGACCGGGGCCGTATGCCGAAGCCGGCAGCACCCCCGCCGCCAGCGACACCGCAAACACCGCGGCAACGCCAGCCAAAACACCTTTTTTCAAAACCGTCATCGCAATCAACCTCCCTCTGGATTCCAGTCGGAGCGCGCGTTTCCCGCCGCTCCGCCGACGATGCATATCCTACACCGGGCTGCGTTAAGGTGCGGTCAACCTCTGTAAAGGTATGTAAGGTCCTCTCCGCCAAGGCGATCGCGGGGCTCCGCATAGCCATTTGACAATACCGGGAATGAAGGCTATACTTTCCCCGTTGCAGGATTTCCTGCATGATGACCACAGTGATGTAACCTTACTTGCTTGGAGGAGCCATGATCCGACAGCGGATACACGACCGATTCAAGGAGCTCTCCGCAGGGCAGACACGCATCGCACGCTTCCTGCTGAGCAAGCCGAGGGAGGCGGCCTTCCTCACGGCCTCCGCACTGGGGAACCGTACGGACGTCAGCGAATCCACAGTGGTGCGCTTCGCCACGCTTCTCGGCTACTCCGGCTATCCGGAGCTGCGGCGGGCGGTGCAGGAGGAGCTGAAAAACCAGCTGTCCACGGCGGAGCGGCTCCAGAGCTTTCAGGAAGAGACACAGCTGCCGGAGCAGGAACTGGCCTCCTACACGATGCATATGGATCACAGCTGCCTCGGCGAGGCCACCTCACACGTCAGCCAGCACGAACTCAGCGCCTTCGCGGAAGCCCTGGCCGAGGCGGAACAGATTCTCGTCGTCGGTCGGCGGAGCGCCAAATCCCTGGCTGTCTACCTTTCCTACTATCTCTCCTGGCTCCACGAACAGGTGGAGCTGCTGGAAGGGGAATTCCACTGCGAGAGGTTCCTCATGCGCCCGAAGGGATGGTTCGTCGTGGGGCTCAGTTTCCCCCGGTACACGGCGGAAACCGTCGCGATCCTCCAGCAGGCGAAGGAACAGGGTCTCACCACCGGGGCCATCACCGATAGCGTGGCCAGCCCCGTCGCCGAAAGCACCGATCTGATCCTTACGGCCCCCTACAGTCCGGTTTCGTTCATCGACTCCTTCACGACCCCCATGAGTGTGCTCAACGCCCTTCTGCTGGAGGTGGCGGGGCGGGTCGGCCACGACAGGGTGGAAAAGCGCCTGGAACACTTCGAGGAGCTCTGGGCCGGACAGGGTATCTACCTACGGCAGAAACGCTAAAGGAGAAGCGGTGAAACCCAAACATTTGCAGAAAGGTGTTGGCACACATGTCACAGGAGGGCAAGGTCTTTCCCCGATCCTTCGCGCGCGCCATGCCCACGGCGGTCCGGGCGGAGGGCATCTACATCGAGGATGAGGAAGGAAAGCGCTACATCGACGGCTGCAGCGGCGCGCTGATCTCCAATCTGGGACACGGCGTTCCCGAGATTGTGGAGGCCCTGCAGCAGCAGCTCCAGACGCTCACCTTCGCGCATCCTTCGCGTTGGCGGAACAAGGCCGCAATGGAGGCGGCAGAGGAGGTGGCCTCCATCACACCGGCGGATATGGACTACCTCTGGCTGGTCAGCGGCGGCAGCGAGGCCATCGAGTCGGCGGTGAAGCTCGCCAGGCAGTACTACGTGGAGCGCGACGGAGCGGGCAGCGCCAAGCATCTCACCCTGGCCCGGTGGAACTCCTACCACGGGAGCACCCTGGGGACCCTGGCCGTCGGCGGGAACATGCCCCGGCGACGCCTCTTCTCCCCCATGTTCATGGAGCAGCCCAAGGTGCCGACCCACTACTGCTACCGCTGTCCCTACGGACTCACCTACCCCACCTGCGGGCTCCGCTGCGCCACGGACGTGGAACGGGCGATCAAGCGGATCGGACCGCAGTACATCGCCTCCTTCGTTGCGGAACCGGTCGTCGGTTCCTCGGTGGGGGCCCTCAATCCCCCCGAGGAGTACTGGCCGATGATCCGGGAGATCTGCAACCGGTATGACATCCTCCTGGTGGCCGACGAGATCATGACCGGCTTCGGCCGGACCGGCGAGTACTTCGCCGTCAACCACTGGGATGTGATTCCCGATATCATCGCCGTGGCCAAGGGAATGGCGGCGGGCTATGTCCCCACCGGAGGCATCATCGTCCGCGAGGCCATCGCGGACGCCATCCGGGAAGGGAGCGGGGCATTCACGCACGGCCACACCTACAACGGCAACCCCCTGAGCGGTACCGCCGTGGCGGCGGTGGTGCGCTACATCAAGGAGCACAAACTGGTGGCAAACGCCAGGAGTATGGGCGACCTCCTGGGCTCCAGAATGGAGCGTCTCCGCGACCACCCGCTGGTGGGCGACGTCCGCGGCCTCGGACTGATGCGCGGCGTCGAGCTGGTGGCCGACAAGGAAACCGGAGAACCCTTCCCGGCTTCCCGCAAGGCCACCTGGGTGGCCGCACGGACCTGCGCCGAACGGGGGCTGATGATCTATCCCGGCAGCGGCATGGTGGATGGTGTCGCAGGGGACCAATTCATGATCGCGCCGCCGCTGGTGGTCACCGAAGAGGAGATCAACGAGATCATGAACCGGCTCGAGGAAGGCCTCGACGCGGCACGGCACGAACTCCACCGCTAGGAGCGCTTCGGGAACCGCGAGGACACACCATGCCAAAGGGGGTGATCGGTTCGCTCGGAGAGAGGACGTGACAACCGTCCCGAAGAGGAATGGAGAAGACGTCTGCAGGGGAAACAAATCGGCAGGAAGCAACAGAGGAAAGGGGAGTTGAACAGTAATGAAACGGTTGATGATTCTTGGAACAGTAGCGGCGGTGTTGACCTTTGCCTCCGTGGCCTTTGCCACGACCTTTATCACCATCGGTTCCGGCGGGGTGGGCGGTACCTACTATCCGCTCGGTGGTTCGATGGCCGAGGTATTGAGCAACGCCGATATCGGTGTGGACGCCACATCGCGCACCACGGCGGCGTCGAAGGAGAACTCCCGGCTGGTGGCCACCGACAGGGCCCAGCTCGGCATGGCCATGGGCAGCACGCTCTACCAGGCCTACAAAGGCACCGGCCCATTCAATCAGGCCCTGCCGCTGCGGATTCTCTTCAACATGTATCCCGCCCCCCAGCACATCCTCACCGTCAAGGGCAGCGGGATCGAGACCTTCGAGGACCTCAGGGGCAAGGACGTTTCCATCGGCGCCCCGGGCAGCGGCAACCAGGTGCTGACCCACATGATCCTCGACGCCGCGGGGATGGATCCCAAGGAGGACTTCAACGCAGCGCAGCTCACCCAGCCCGAGGCCGTCATGGCGCTGAAAGACGGCAACGTGGACGCCGTTTTCTGGAACTTCTCCGCACCGGGCTCGGCCGTCATGGATGTGGCCTCGGTCCGCAAGATCAAGTTCATCGATCTGCCCAGCGCCCTCGTGGACAAGATCGTGGAAACCAACCCCTTCCTGATGCCCTACACCATCACCCCGGACACCTATCCCGGCATGGAGGCCCCGGCCAAGACCATCGCCGACGGCAACTACATGATCGTCAACAAGGATATGGACAAGGACATGGCCTACAACCTGACCAAGGTGCTCATCGAAAACAGGGACAAGTTCATGGACGTCACCCAGCAGGCCAAGCACTTCGTGCCCGAGGAAGCCAGTAAGGGCATCATCCCCTTCCACCCCGGCGCGGCCAAGTACTTCGACGAGCAGGGCTACCCCTGCCCCACGAAATAGCTGATTCGGCAGAATGCAGCACTGAAGCGGGGGCTCGCGCAGCCCCCGCTTTTTTCCTCAGGCCAACGGAACAGGTGAGGTTGCATAACAAGGAGTGAGACGGAATGGACGAATACAAAGACACCTCGCAGCGGCAAGGGAAAGAGGAGGCAGCCCGTGCCAAAAAACTCCAGGAGGATATCGAACGGGGCAAGCGCCATCTCGAGGGATGGCAGTACTGGGTCATAGCAGGCCTGGCGATCGCCGCCTCCATCTTCCACCTCTACACGGGAGCCTTCGGCCTCTTCTTCGCCATGAAGCAGCGTTCCATCCACTGGATGCTCATGGGGAGCATCATCTTCCTCCTCTACCCTATCTCCAAAAAGCGTCCCCGCGACAGGATCGACATCTGGGACTGGGGAACCATGGCCATGTTTGTCTGGTGCTGCCTCTATATCCTCATCAACTGGACGGAAATCGCCAACCGGGCGGGCTTCGCCACCCAGACGGATGTCGTCCTGGGCACCATCATGATCATCCTCACCATCGACGCGACCCGGCGGACCGTAGGATGGCCGCTTCCCATCGTGGCGATCATCGCCCTCCTCTACGCCCTCTTCGGGCCTCATCTTCCGGGCATCCTCCGACATCCGGCCTTTCCTCTCTCCGAGCTTGCCCCCTACGAGTATCTCAGGACCGACGGCATCTTTGGGGTACCCTTAGGGGTTTCCGCCTCGTTCATCTTTCTTTTCGTACTCTTCGGAGCCTTTTTGCAGGTTTCCGGCGCCGGCCAGTTCTTCATCGACCTGGCCATGGCGCTCACCGGACGCACCAAGGGCGGGCCGGCCAAGGCCGCCGTGGTCTCCAGCGCCCTCATGGGAAGCGTCTCAGGCAGTTCTGTCGCCAATACGGTCACCACAGGATCCTTCACGATTCCGCTGATGAAAAGCGTGGGGTACCCGCCCTTCTTCGCCGGTGCGGTGGAAGCGGCCTCGTCGACGGGAGGCCAGATCCTTCCGCCGGTAATGGGCGCCGCCGCCTTCATCATGGCACAGTTTCTGGGGGTGGCCTACTGGAACATTGTCATCGCCGCGGCGATCCCGGCGCTGCTGTACTTCTTCTCCGTCTTCATGATGGTCCATTTCCGGGCGGGACGGGAAGGCATCATGGGCATGCCCAAGAGCAAGCTTCCCCGCGTAGGGTACACGCTCAAAAGGGGCTGGCATCTGCTCTTCCCCGTGATCATCCTGATCGTTTTCCTCGCCCTGGGATACTCGGCGATCAAGGCCGTCTTCTGGTCCATCGTCCTCCTGGTGGCCGCCAGCTGGCTGGGGCCCAGGGAAAACCGGGTGACCCCTCAAAAGGTCATGGAGGCGATGATCGAAGGCGGGATCGCCGCCGTGGAGGTCGCCGCAGCATGCGCCTGTTCGGGGCTGATCATCGGCGTCGTCGGGCTCACCGGTCTGGGACTGGCCTTCACCTCCTTTATCCTCAGCCTCTCCCAGGGGATCCTCTGGCTGGCCCTGATCCTGACGATGATAGCCTCCATCATCCTGGGTATGGGGCTTCCCACGACGGCCAAGTACATCATCCTCTCCACGCTGGCCGCCCCGGCTCTGAAGGAGCTGAATGTGCCGCTGCTGGCGGGGCACCTCTTTATCCTCTATTTCGGCGTCATCGCCGACGTCACACCGCCGGTGGCCCTGGC
This sequence comes from Synergistales bacterium, assembly GCA_021736445.1. Classification (NCBI taxonomy): domain Bacteria; kingdom Thermotogati; phylum Synergistota; class Synergistia; order Synergistales; species Synergistales bacterium. The sequence goes on from JAIPGA010000011.1 coordinate 16,719, forward strand.
GGCCTACGCCGGAGCGGGTGTGGCCGGAGCGAACGCGATGAAAACGGGCTTCGCCGCCCTGGGGCTCGCGCTGGCAGGGTTCATCGTCCCCTTCATGTTCGTCTACAACCCGGCGCTGCTCTTCCAGGCCCCGCTTCTCAAGGTGCTCCTCTCTGTGGGTACGGCATTGCTGGGGGTGGTCGCACTGGCCGCCGCGGTCCAGGCCTTCTACATGCGCAAGCTCCATCTTGTAGAACGTCTCGTCCTTGCCGCAACGGCCATCGCCCTGATCAAACCGGGCTGGGTCACCGACCTCGTGGGACTGGCCATTCTCGTTGGGGCCTACTACATGCAGCGCGTGAAGCCCGCACCGGAAGAGAAACCCCACGAGTCATCCGAATAATACATACCTGTTGGAGGTGAGAGAACGTGGCAACAACAATCATCAAATCGGTCATGTCCCCAAAAGAAGCGATCACACATGTCAGGGACGGCCAGCGGATCATGGTGGGCGGCTTCAACTACGGCGGGATCCCCTACACCCTGGTGGACGCCCTGGTCGAGGCAGGGACCAGGCATCTGAGGCTCATCGCAAACGACACCGCCTATGAGGACGTAGGGCACGGGAAGCTGGTCTGCAACGGACAGGTGGACAGCGTCATTGCTTCCCACGTAGGACTCAACAAGACCACCGGCGCCCTCTATCATGAAGGGAAACTCGATCTCGAACTGTCCCCCCAGGGCACCTTTGCCGAGCGGATCCGAGCCGGCGGCTTCGGACTGGGAGGCATCCTGACCCCCACCGGCATCGGCACCGTCGTGGAAGAGGGCAAGGAAATCATCGAAGTGGACGGAAGAAAATACATCCTCGAGAAACCGCTGACCGCCGATGTGGCCCTGATCAAGGGACACAAGGCGGACAGGATGGGCAACCTGACCTACTTCGGGACCAATCAGAACTTCAACCCCGCCATGGCGACCGCCGCCGAACTGGTCATCGCCGAGGTGGACGCCATCCTTGAGGTAGGAGAGCTCGACCCCGTCGAAGTGGTCACACCGGGGATGCTTGTGGATATTCTTGTCGTAAAGGGGGATTCCTACTATGCTGCCAGAACTTGATAAAGATACCATCAGGAACCGCATCGCCCGTCGCATCGCACAGGAGTTCCACGACGGCCAGATCGTCAATCTCGGCATCGGGATCCCGACACTGGTTTCGGACTATATCCCCGAAGGCGTGCGGATCATCTTCCAGACCGAGAACGGGGCCGTCTGCGCCGGCCCGAAGCCGGAAGAACCGGACCTCCGTTTCATCGGTGCCGGAGGCAGGCCCCTTTCCATTCTGCCCGGCGGAGCCCTGATCCCCAGTGACCTCAGTTTCGGTCTCATCCGCGGCGGCCACCTGGATGCCACGGTGCTGGGCGCCCTGCAGGTGGACGAGAGCGCCGACCTCGCGAGCTGGATGGTGCCCGGCAAGCGGGTCCCCGGCATGGGCGGCTCCATGGATCTGGTCACCGGCGCCAAACGGGTGATCATCGCCACGACACATACCACCAAGAAGGGGGAGGCCAAGCTGATCCCGAAATGCACCTTCCCTCTCACCGGCATCGGCGTGGTGAGCATGGTGGTCACCGAATACTGCGTCATGCGCTTCCAGGAGGGCAAAATGGTGCTCACCGAGCTGGCGCCACAGGTCACCGTGGACGATCTGCGCGAGGTCACCGAAGCACGGTTCGAAACCGCCGACGAGGTCAAGACCATGCTTGCTGTCGAAGAGGAGGTCCACCAATGAGCAATGCCGTCATCGTCAGCGCCTGCAGAACGCCGGGAGGCAAGTACGGCGGCGGTCTGGCCGGCCTGAAGGCCACCGACCTGGGTGCCCTGGCGATCCGGGAATCCCTGCGCAGGGCAGGGGTGAGCGACGATGTGGTCGACGAGGTGGTCATGGGCAACGGATGGCAGGCCGGGGTGGGCGCCAATCCGGCGCGCATCGCCACCTACCGCTCGAGACTGCCGGTCTCCGTGCCCGCCTATACGGTGAACAAACGCTGCGGTTCCGGGCTGAAGGCCATCATGAACGCCGCCGACCGGGTGCGTCTCGGCGACATCGACCTGTCCGTCGCCGGCGGCATGGAAAGCGCCTCCAATGTCCCCTATCTGCTCGAGGAGGCCCGCTGGGGCCATCGGATGGGCGACAAGAAGACCTACGACGCCCTCCACCGCGACGGATTGATGTGCCCCCTGGCGGAGATGATGATGGGTGCCACGGCGGAGATCCTCGCCGAGGAGCACGACATCTCCCGGGAGGAGCAGGACGCCTTCGGCCTGCGGAGCCACCAGCGGGCGCTGGAAGCCATCGACAGCGGCGCCTTCGCAGAGGAGACCTTCCCCGTGACGGTCACGCTCCGCAAAAAAGGCGAGGTCACCATCGACACCGACGAGATCCCCCGCCGGAACACCTCCATGGAGAAGCTCGGGAGACTGCCCGTCCTGTTCAAGGAGAACGGCACCGTCACCGCGGGCACAAGCTCGGCGCTCTGCGACGCCGGCAGCGCCGTAACGGTCACCTCCCCGGAGTGGGCGAAGGGCAACGGTCTGGAGCCGATCGCCGAGATCCTGGCCTACGACTCCGGTGCCACCGAACCGGACCACATGGGGATGGGCCCCACTGTCGCCGTGCCGAAGGCCTTGGAGCGGGCCGGGCTTTCCCTTGAGGATATCGATCTGATCGAGCTCAACGAGGCCTTCGCCGCCCAGGTCCTGGCGGTGCACCGTGACATGCCCTTCGATATGGACCGCTGCAATGTCCACGGCGGGGCCATCGCTCTGGGACACCCCATCGGCGCAACGGGCGCCAAGATCCTCACCACCCTCTACTACGCCCTCAAACACTCCGACAGGGAGCTCGGTCTGGCCACCGCATGCATCGGCGGCGGTCAGGGCGTAGCCATGGTGATCCGGCGTCTCGTCTGACCGCCGATTCACGCTCCCATACCCGCAGGGCATCCGGCCTCCCGGCTGGATGCCCTGTGTTTCTTCCCTCATGTATAATGGCGGTGATTCTACAGATACGGCACGTTCAGACACCCTGGAGGGAAGACCATGGGGACCACCAGAAAGCGTCTCCGACGCATGCTCGGGGAGCCCGCCGCGGCACCTCACGCCCCGGAGGCCCCCGCCCCGCACAACCTGCCCACCGGTGAATGGCTCGACGAAGGCGTCTACGGCATGGAACAGAGCATCCCCGCAACGGCCTTCCCCTACCACAAGGAGCGAGAGCCGCTGCTCGGGCCCTGGGGCGAGGCCCTGCCGCCGCTCTTTATAGACCTCGAAACGACAGGGCTCGCCGGCGGGACAGGCACCTACGCCTTTCTCGCCGGCATCGGCTTCTTTCGGGAGGATCGCCTGGTGGTGCGCCAGCTCTTTCTCGCCACACCGGCAGCGGAGAGCCGGTGGCTGTCGCGCATCCTCCAGTCACTCCCCACGGAAACGGCGGGACTGGTCACCTACAACGGCAAGCGCTTCGATATCCCCCTGCTGGAGACCAGGCATATCCTCACCGGGGTGGGGTCCCCCTGGTACGGCATGGGGCACCTCGATCTTTTGCACATGGTTCGTCGACTCTGGAAAAAGGAGCTGGACTCCTGCTCGCTAGGCAACGTGGAACGGCATATCCTCGGGTTCCTCCGCAGCGGGGAGGACGTTCCGGGATGGGAGGTCCCCCAGCGCTACCACCATTTTCTGGAAACCGGCGACGCGGCTCCGCTGGAGGGTGTGTTCTATCACAATCGGGAAGACATCCTCTCGCTGGCCCGGATCCGCAGCCGGATCGCCGCACTGATGGAGGGTGACGCCACGTCTGCGGAGCATCTCTCCGCCGGCGACGCCTGGGCATCCCGGGGAGAGACGGAACGGGCCCGCCACCACTGGGAGCTCGCGATCCCCCGGGGAGAGGCGCACTGGCGCCTGGGGATGGCGGCCAAAGGGAACGGCACATGGGAACAGGCCGAGGGACACTTCCGGGAGGCCCGAAGGCAGGGAGAGCGTTATCTGGACTGCTGCGAGGAACTGGCAAAGATCTACGAGCACCGGCTGAAGGACATCGACCGGGCTCTTGCGGAAACAGAGGGGGCACTGAGACATCTGCGGAACCGCCGGGCTGTCCTGGGCCCTTCCTGGAAGCGACGGAGAGAGGCCTTCGAGCACCGTTCCAGACGTCTCCAGGGGAAGATGGGGAGCAACCGCACGCCGCTTGCCCAACCGGACTAACCGGCGCCGGAATCCCCGAATCCGAGCATCTCTACCGCTCTCTCGATGGCCGAGCGCTCCGGGTAGGACTTCCACTGGATCTCCTCCCGTGGACGGCGGTACTCGTAGATCTCGCGCCCCCGATCGTCCACATAGGCCACGATCATCTCGCAGTAGTGCCGTTTTTCGAGATCCACGGCCATGACGGTATAACGGGTGCTGAGGCCGGACAGATCGAGGTTTTCCCTGGCGGCACGCACCATCTCCCGGCGGACGAAGTCCGGGCGAAGCTCCTCTCTGAAGCTGATCCAGAGCTTGTCTGTCTTGGTATCGTAGGCGGAGGCCGAAGCCACCAGGTAGAGTGCGGCGCTCTCCTCGTTCTTCCCAAGCCTGACCAGCTGTTCGTCCTGTGCGGCAGAGGCCGTCCAGACCAGACTCAGAAGGAGCGCCAGGACAAGCATACATCGCATTCGCACACCTCACGCCTCCCTTCCGGCGCATGGCATCACAGAGGAGCGGGGCCGCCCGCTTCTGCCCCCTCCGTGCCGGTTTCGGGTCTGTGCCTCCGCGTGCCTAGATCCGGTCGTCGCCGAACATGTTCTGGAACCGTTCCATCTCCTCATGCTCCGTGTGACTCGGATTGCCGGCCAGGATCCCCACCACATTCCGGAAGGCCTCGCCGACATGCATCCCCTGGCTGTCAATGAGGAACTCCTTGATGTCCTTGTCGTGCTGGGAGCCGCGCATCTTCAGCGTGGTGATCCCCCGCCGCATCTCGCCGTAGAGCTCAACGTACCGGAGCAGAATGATCGTGTCGGTCAACGTGGAGATATGCCCCTCCGTCACGGAGGCCCCGCCGATCAGCGACGGCGATGTGGAGGTAAAGAGCCCGGTGATCTCCTGATGCTTGATAAAGGAGGTCAGGGCGATGACAAACTCGCGGTAGCCCTTTCTGGTCCCCACCCGCTCCAGTGCGGAGAGGCTGTCCACCGCAACACGGCTGGGCTGGAAGGTGTTCATGATATCCTTCATGATGATCAGGCGCTCCTCGAGACCCACCACCTCCGGATATTCACAGACCACCTTGAGCTTCCCTTCCTTTTCCAGCGCCTCAAAATCGTGCCCCCAGCCCCGGGCGTTGCGGAACAGCTGCTCCCGGCTCTCCTCAAAGGCGAAGAGCACACAGGGCTTCCCCCTGCTTGCCCCGTCGGAGATAAACTCGGTGACCATCAGGGTCTTGCCCGTTCCAGTGGCGCCCGAGACCAGGATCACCGAATCCTTGAAAAAGCCGCCGCCGCACATCTTGTCCAGTGCGGCGTTGCCGCTGGAGATCCGCTCGTCGGAGGAACGCTGGCGGAGCTCCATCGCCGAGATGGGCACCACCACAATCCCTTCGCCGCTGATAATGCTGAAGGGGAATTCGCCCTTCTGATGCTCCGTCCCCCGAAATTTGAGGATCTCCGCCGTTCTTCGGCGTTTCTCGCCCTCCAGATTGTTCCGGAGGATGACCACATTGTCGGCCACAAACTCCTCGATGCCGTAGCGGGTGATCTGGCCGTACTCGTCGGCCCGCTCGGCGGTGAGAACCGCGGTGACCCCCATATCCTTCAATACCCTGTGGAGACGGAAGAGCTCGTTCCGTATCGTTCTGGGGTCATCGAATCTCGTGAAGAGCGCCCCCAGGGAATCGATGGAGACACGTTTCGCGCCGGTCCTGGCGATAGCGTTTTCCACCCTCGCCAGGAAACCGCCGAGATCGAAGGCTCCACCCAGCTGGATATCCTGGGTCAGCTGCGGCGAGGCATCCACAAAGGCGAAGGTTCCCTGCCGCTCGTATGCCCTGAGATCCCAGCCCAGGGAGGCGACATTCCGGCTGATATCCTCGGGGGCCTCCTCGAAGGTGACCAGAACGCCGGGCTCGCCGTAATCGGCGATCCCCTTGACCACGAACTGACAGGCGAACAGCGTCTTGCAGCTCCCGGCGGTACCGGTAAAGAGCGTCGTGCGCCCCTGCGGCAGCCCTCCCTCCGCGATCAGGTCGAACCCCTGGATCCCGGTCTTCAGCTTGCCCATTTCCTGCGCCCTTTCAGTCATCGTTCTCACCTCTCTTTTCAGAACTGCTCCGCCCCCGACCGACATCGAGGATCTCGAGCACCCGGGGGATCTCTCCCAGATCGCCGATCACCCTCCGCTCCGGCTCCGGTCGAACCCGTATCAACGTCGGTGTCGCCAGTATCCGGTCCTGCTCGGCCAGCCAGGGCTGTTCGAGCACATCGACAATCTCCACGGTACACCGATCCTTGAGATAGACAGAACAGATATGATCCAGATTATCTACGGCTTTGCTGGAACGGGCCGTCATCCCCGTCACGAAGAGCTTCAGATGGATCTGCCGCTTCCCCTTCTCATCCATGCTCCTGCCCCCTCCCCTGGGAATCCCGGCCAGGAAGGGATACAGAGTGCCTCCGGTAAAAGAGCACCAGGTATCCCATCAGTTCAAGCGCCACAAGCCTGCTCTCCGCCATGTAGGCCATCCGTTTCGCCGGAGAGAGGTCCTGCTGCTGTACCTCCGCCAGGGCGCTGGTGTGGAGATCGGTAACATCCTTGGGACCCGCCCGGAGACCGCCGAGGCGGAATGCCAGCTCTCTGGTCCGCTCATCCTGCGGCGTCTCCGCATTCTTCACTCTACCCTTGAAATGATTGTCAAGCAGTTCGCGGTAGGTCGCCACAAGCTCGCGGAACGTCGTGGGGGACCGCCGCTTCATGGGCTCCTGACCGTAGCTCCGCGCCGTGTTCTGCGTCCCCCCACCGTACATGGAGTCCACGGCACCACGCTCCTGATCCAGCTCCCCGAAGGTTCCCACCCCTGTCGCCGTCTGGGGCTCCAGCACCGAAACCATTCCGTCAAACTCGCCGCGCTCGTCGTACAGGGGCGCGGCGCTGATCGAGAGCAGGAGCTGTCTGCCGTCACTCCTGGTGATGCTGTGGTAGATGCCGTAGAGAGGCTCCCCGGCCTTCCGGACCTGGACAAAGGGGAGCGATTCGTCTTCGAAGGCACCGCCCTCGGGGTCGGCGATCTGCCAGCGGTCGTCGTCATAGGTGCGTCTGGTGATATCCGCCCGGGCCAGTCCGAAGAGCTCCTCAGCCCTGGCGTTGGCGAAGACAATCCGCCCGTGTCTGTCAACCACCGTCATGGGAACCGGCACCAGCTCCATGACCTTCCCGCGCAGGGTGCGTTCGGACTCCAGATCCTCCGAGGCGCGGAGCCGCTCGAGCACCCGCCCGAGACGCTCGGTGGCCGCCGCAACGACCCGTCGCTCCCGCTCGCGGAAGCACTCTTCCGCAGCCCCCTCCACCTGTGGGGCTGCGCTCCCGTAGCCCACGGAGACACGCCCCTCCCGTTTCCCGTCCACAACCAGCGGCATCCCGATCGACGGCCCCCGGCTCTCGGGTTTCCCTCTTTTGTAGAAGGTCCCCAGGGGATACTCGATAGAAGCCCAGGCCCGGTCACTGTACTGCAGCACCGAAGGGAGACGGTTCACCGTACCGCGCAGCAGCCCGGGCACATCGATGCCGGGCTGCTGCACCAGTTCGGCAAATTCGATAAAGAATCGCGTCTGTCGGTCGCGGAAGGCCAGCTCTTCCTTGCAGGACACCTCGTCAAAGCCGCTCCGGGAGGGCTGCGCCGAGAGGAGGGCGGCCAGAAAATACGGGATGGCCGGGAGATGGGCTTCCGGAAAGAAATGGAGCGCCCCTTCACCCTGCATGGGTGGAGAGGCGCCGTCCCGAAAGAGAGCCACCACGGGGCATTTGCTTCCGGCAAGCTGCCTGCGCTCCCCCGGACCCCGCACAAGCGAGGCGTCAAAGATGATCACATCACCGCGCTCTCCGCAGGGGAACGCTTCGTTTCCGTGGATGTCTTCTATGACGGAAGAAGAGACGCTTGCGTCTTCGGCGTACCTTCGGATTGCGTCGACGGTTTCGTCAAGCCATCCGCCGTGGGATCCGAAAACGTGGATCCTCTCAATCTTTCCCAGCATACACACCCCTCCTCCGGCCACACAGAGACCGCGCCGGAGCGGTTGTTCTCCGCGTATTGCAGCGATTGTACCGGCGTGATAGCAAATTGTCTATACCCGACGATGTACAGACGCCCTCGTCACCGCCTCGCTGCCGCGTTCCTGCCGCGCGAGCCGCGCGGAACGCTCCCGAAGGACTTGAACCCTCTGCCCAGAACCTCCGAGGCATCGGAGACCACCACAAAGGCCCCGGGATCGCCCTCGGCCAGAAAGTGTTTGAGATCCATGGTCTGCCGTGGGGTCAGAAGGGTCAGCAGCACCGGCCGAGGCTCGTTGGAGTAGCCCCCTTCTCCGTGGAGTACGGTCACCCCACGTTTGAGGGTATCCATGATGTAGCCCCGCACCGTCTCCATCCGGCTGGAGATGATCATCACCTGCTTCCGACGGTCGAAGGAACGGAGCACGGCGTCGATGGTGATCCCCGAGATGTAGATCATCATTCCGCCGTAGACGGCGCGCTCTACCCCCACCAGCCATACGGCCAGGAGAAGCACCGAGGAGTTGAGGTAGAAGCTCCAGATCCCCACTTCAAGACCGTAGCGCTGTCTGAGGGCCATCACGATGACACTCACCCCTCCGGGGGAGCCGCCGACCCGGAAGATCAACCCCACACCGAATCCCACCAGACCCCCGGCGAGGACCACCACCAGCAGTTTGTCCTCCATCACCGGGTGGGGCATACGCTCCAGAAGCTTCAGAAGGACCGCCATCAGGGCCACCGCATAGGCCGAGAGCGCCGCAAAACGGGCGGAGAGCCCCCGCCAGGCCCAGGCAAGGAGCAGGGCATTGGCACCACCGATCACCCAGGCCGGAGAGATGCCGAAGACATAGTTGGAGAGCACCGCCAGACCGTTCACGCCGGCGGCCGGAAGCTGCATGGGCATGAGCAGCGTCAGATAGCCCGCGGCCACCAGAACGACCCCCACCGTGATCGCGGCAAGGTTCTTCCATTCCGCCCTGCACCACACCGGGAGACGCCGGCGAATCCGTCGCAGTACCCGCATGAGAAGACCTCCTCCACCGGACAACGGGCGCCTCAGTTGATCCCCAGAAGCTGCTCGAACCGGTCGAGGCGCTGCGCAAAGAGATCGAAGGTGGCCTCCAGCGGCTTCGGCGTGGTCATGTCCACGCCGGCGTCACGCAACTGGTTGATGGGGTAGTCCGACCGCCCCTTCCGGAGGAAGGCGAGGTACCGTTCTCCGGCCTCCTCCCCCTCTTCCAGGATCGCCCGGGAAAGGGACGTCGCCGCCGCAAGCCCCGTGGCGTACTGGTAGACATAGAATCCGGCGTAGAAATGGGGGATGCGGGCCCACTCCACCTCGATCCCGTCGTCCATCACGACGGCCTCGCCGTAGTAGCTCTTCTTGAGCTCCAGCCAGAGATCGCTGAAGGTCTGCGCCGTCAGAGGCTGCTGCTGTTCGGCCATTCGGTGTACGGCCAGCTCGAATTCGGCGAAGAGCAGCTGCCGGAAGACGGTGGTCCGCACCTGCTCCAGACCGTAGTGGAGCAGATAGAGCTCCTGCTGCGGATCGGTGGTGGTCGCCAGGAGATGCCGGAGCAGCAGCGCCTCGTTGGTCGTGGAGGCCACCTCGGCGACAAAGATCTCGTGGCCCGCATAGAGATGAGGCTGGGATTCCTGGGTGTGCCGGCTGTGGGCGGCATGCCCCAGCTCGTGGGCCAGGGTGAAGACATCCCGGAGGGTGGCATTGTAATTGAGGAGCACAAAGGGGTGGACGCCGTAGACATCCATGGAATAGGCGCCGCCCCGTTTGCCCCTGTTCTCGTAGACATCGATCCAGCCCCCGTCGAAGGCCTGCTCCAGCAGCCTCTGGTAAGAGACGCCAAGCGGGGAAAGGGCCTTGACCACGGTCTCTCTGGCCCGATCATAGGGTATGACGCTCTCCGGTTCCGGGACAACGGGGGTATAGAGATCGTAGATATGCATCTCCTCGAGCCGGAGTGCTTTCCTCTTGAGTTCCACGTAGCGCTGCAGCTGGTGGAGGTGACCATGGACGCCTTCCAGGGCGCTGTGGTACACCGCTTCGGGGATGCGGTTGGGGTAGAGCGCCGCTTCCAGCGAGGAACGGTAGCCCCGCAGGTCCGCGTCTACGGCGTCGTGCTTGACGCTTCCGGCCAGGGTGGCCCCCAGGGTGTTCCGCACCCCCCGATAGGTGGTAAAGAGCCCTTCGAAGGCCTCCCGCCGGACCCGACGCTCCGGAGAGAGCAGGAAGCGGGAAAAGCGCTCCTCGGTAAGACGCACCTCCCGCCCCTCCTCGTCGCGGATCAGGGGAAAGGTCAGATCGGCGTTGGTGAGCATGCTGAAGGCCGTCTCCGGCACATGGGTGACACTGCCCAGTCTGGCCAGCAGTTGTTCTTCCCGCCCGGAGAGCACATGGGGTTTCACCCGGAGCAGCTGCTCCATGGCAAAGCGGAAGGGCGCCAGGGCTTCCGCTTCGAGATGTGCCTGAAGCTGTTCCTCCGGAATGGAGAGGATCTCCGGGCTGATAAAGGAGACAGTGCTCTCGAAACGCACGGCGCATTCCGTGGCCCGGTCTTCAAGCCCCTGGCAGTGGGCATCGCCGGTGTTTTCGTGGCTCCTGAGCGAGGCGTAGGCACAGACCCGCCCGAGCTGTTCCTCTGCTTCGTCCTCCAGGCGCAGACAGGCGGCGAGCGTCGCCGCCGAGGCCGCCAGCGAACCCTGGTATCCCTCGATCTCCCGTCCTTTGCGGTCCACCTCTTCCAGGGCCCTCTCCCAGGACACCTCGTCGGGGAAGATATCCCCGGGGCGCCACATGAATTCCGGATCCAATTCGTGCCGTTCCGGCAGCTCTCCCGCCGCGCCATCCCCTTCGGCGGAGCGGCACAGCCGCCGTAGCGACGGTGTTTCCATGCCTCCTCTGTATCTGGAGTGCATCGATCTTCCTCCTCTCATCGCCCCTCTGCCGCCGCTGTCGCACACTCCGGCACTCTCTGTTTGACAGCCCGGGAAGAAGGGCGTACAGTACGTGCAGGGTTTTCCAGGGCATCACTTCATCATGATCTCCAACCCGGAGAGGTCCGGTGGTCGGTATGACCGATCGAATAGCAGAGATCCACAAGGAGGAGCAAGTACAGCTGCAGGGCAGCGAGGGACTGCCCCTCCTCTGTCGTCTCCAGGCGGAGCTTTCCAGACTGTTCGATACCAGTGCGCCCCGTGACATCGCCCCGGAGCGCGGCCGGCCACAGGGCAACACCCTGCACCACGCCGGCAAGGCGCCGCCTCCATCCGGCCGAGGGTTCGGGACAACCACGTCGCAGACATCCCCTCCACCGAAAGCGCCGACGCATTCCGCGGCATCCCGGGTGGAGGCCGACAAGGCCCAGAGGGCCCTGGAGGCCTACCTTGCGGGCCACAGCATCGATGTAGAATGGCGATACTTCAGCGATATCCGGAAAGCCCAGGTGCGCTTCAAGGACAGGCGCACCGGTCGGGTCATCCTCAATATGCCCTACGACGAGGTGATCAACCACTTCCTCAAGATGGCCGAACTGGAGGGCATCATCCTCCGCTGCCGGGGCTAGGCACACCATTTCCGCACCCAAACCCCACACGTCATCAATGGTAGGCGTGGACCTCCACATTGTGCTCCGCCATCAGCCTCTTGATGCGCTCCTCTTCCCCCTTTGGGTAGAAGCAGGCCAATCCGCAGCTCGCCGCCAGCTCCCGCGGAACGGGGATCACGTTGACCTCGATCCCCGCTTCTTCACAGACCTTCTGAAATTGCATCACCATGTGATTGCTGTCAAAGGTGGCAATGCCGAACATATCCAGTCCCCCACAACGGACCGCCCGGAATCGCCGCTTCCGGGCGGTCCTCTCGTCATTCCAACAGGCCCCACCGGTCAGAGGGTCTGCCCCGCCGTTCAGGCCAGGCCGCGCACCCTGCGGATCTCCTCGTAGGCCTGCTTGACCTCCTCGAAACGCTCACTGGCGAGCCGGACAAACTCCTCGTCCAGCTCCAGCCCGATAAACCGATCGGGGTGGTACTTCGACACCAGTTGCCGGTACCGTTTCTTGATCACCTCATCGGAATCGCCGGGGCTGCATCGCAGCACCACATAGGGATCACGTCTGCTCCGGGATCCGAAGCCTCCCTCAGCCCGGCCCCCTGCGTAGTCCCGATTACCTCCGTTTCCATCCCGCCGGCCTCCATTTCCGCTCTGACGCTGTTCCTTCCAGTACCTCTGGGAGGTGGTGCTGTAGAGAAAACGACGGAAGAGATGCATCAGAAGCGCAAAGAGGAGTACAGGGAGGATCATCCGGAAGATGCTGAAGACAAGAGCCATTCCATCTCTCCTCCCGTTCCAGGAAACACCTGGAACGCAATACGACATACCTACAGGTTTCGAAAGCGACACGCTGCTTTTCCCTCCGGCGTACCGAGCAGAATCGACGCTCCGTCCGCCGGAAGGGCACGAAAGTAGCGCACTTCCTAAAGGATAATGATATCATATTTATGGCCCCTCCTCCGCCGGAAGGGGACAAGAAACGAAGAGGCCCCTCTTTCCGGAGACACTCCGTAAGGAGGTCCTCCAACAATCGGTACGGAAAGGAGCATAACAATGCCGGAACAGGAGATCCTCACCCAGCGCAGCGAGCATGTCGGATACATCACCCTCAATCGCCCGAAAGCCATGAACACCTTCACGCCATCCTTCGCCCTTGCCCTGGATCGGGCACTCCGGGAATTCGACGAGGACCGGGATATCCGGGCGGTGGTCGTCAAGGCCGCCGGGAAACACTTCTCCACGGGCATCGACCTCAAGGCCTTCAACGGGAAGAGCCACGGCGAGATCCGGGAGCTTATCCGTCTCATGGATCTGCACAACCATCGGATCCCCGCCATGACAACGCCGGTCATCGCCTCCGTGCAGGGCTACGCACTGGCCAACGGCGCCGGCCTCTGCTGCACCACCGACTTTGTTGTGGCCGCCGAGGGCGCCGCCTTCGGCACCACAGCGATCAACGTCGGGCTGATCTGCCTCGAACCGGGGATCCAGCTGATGCGAACCGTGGGGCGCAAGAAGGCGCTGGAGATGGTGCTCACGGGCAGGATGATCCCGGCAGAGGAGGCCCGCGACCTGGGCATCGTCAATGAAGTGGTGCCGGCAGAGCAGCTCGAGGAGGCCACAGAGGACTTCGCCCGGAAGCTGGCAGCCAAGAGCCCTCTGGCGATCGCCGCCGGGAAACGGGGCCTCTACGCCACGGAGAACATGCCGCTGGACCAGGCCATCGAGTACGCCGGGGAACTCTTCGCCGGGCTGGCCGCCACCGAGGACGCCGGAGAGGGGATCGCAGCCTTTCTCGAGAAACGCACCCCCCAGTGGAAGGGAGAGTAGCCGTGGACGCCTCCCCGGCACCGGCCATCCGGTTTCAGGGGGTTTCCTTCGCCTATCGGCGTGTCCCCGTGCTGGAGGGGATCACCTTTACCGTCCCGCAGGGCGAGTTCCTCACCCTGATCGGACCCAACGGCGGCGGCAAGACCACCATTCTCAAGCTCATGCTGGGCCTACTGACGCCGCAGTCGGGATCGGTCGAGGTGCTTGGCCGCTCCCCCTCCCAGGTCTCCGGCCGGGTGGGCTATGTCCCCCAGGATCCGGGGAGAAACCAGAACCTCCCTGTCTCCGTGATGGATGTGGTCCTCATGGGGCGGATCTCCAGGGGAAAACGGCGGCGCATCGCCGACGGCGACAGGGAGAAAGCGGAAGCGGCGCTCGATAAGGTCGAGATGGGCCATCGGCGCAACGAGCGGATGGGCGAGCTCTCCCAGGGACAGCGGCAGCGGGTGCTCATCGCCCGCGCACTGGCCTCGGAACCGTCGCTGCTTCTCCTGGACGAACCGACGGCCAGCACCGACCCCAACACCAAGGAAGCCTTCCACGCCCTCCTGGGGGAGATGCAACGGGAGATGACCATTGTGCTGGTCAGCCACGACGTGACCGTGATCTCCTCCAACGCCACCGCCGTGGCCTGTGTGAACCGGACGCTCTACTACCACGATTCGGCGGAGCTCGAATCGGGAATGATCCAGCGCGCCTACGGCGCCTGCCCCGTGGAGATCATCGCCCACGGCATGCCCCACCGGGTTCTGGCGCCCCACAATCATCCGCAGAGTGCGGGACGTGGCGCCCATGCTTGAAGCGCTGCAGTTCGAATTCATGCAGAACGCCCTCTGGGCGGCGCTGCTGGCCAGCATTCTCTGCGGAATCATCGGGACGGTGATCGTGGTCAAGCGGATGGTGATCCTCGCAGGCGGTGTGGCCCACGCCGCCTACGGCGGGGTGGGGCTGGCCGTCTTTCTGGGCATCTCTCCGCAGCTGGGGGCCATGGGGTTCTCCATGATCATGGCGCTGCTCATGTCATGGGTGATCTGGTCCGACGAATCCCGCTCCGACACGGTGATCGGGATCATCTGGGCGCTGGGGATGGCTCTGGGGGTGGTCTTCACCGACATCACGCCAGGATACGGCGTCGACCTGATGAGCTATCTCTTCGGCAGTATCCTCACCGTCACCAGAGCCGATCTGTACATCATGGCCGCCGTCGCAGCAATCAGCACCCTGGCGGTGGTGCTCTACTACCGGCCGCTGCTGGCCTTTGTCTACGACGAGGAATTCGCCTGGACCAGAGGGATCCCCGTCAAGACCGTCCACCTGCTGCTGGTGGTGCTGCTCTCGCTCTCGGTGGTGCTGATCATCCGTATCGTAGGGCTGATCCTGGTGATCGCTCTGGTATCCATCCCGCCGCATATGGCGGAGGGATGGTCCCGCTCCCTCGGCGGCATGATGGTCATCGCCGCCCTGCTCAGCGCGGTCTTCACACTGGGGGGGCTCTGGATGGCCTACAGCTTCAACCTCACCTCGGGAGCGACGATCATCCTCTTCGCCGCCACAGCCTACTTCGCCAACCGGCTGGTGACAGCGGCGCTCCGTCGGAGAAGCTAGACATAGCGGAAGAGGACATAGAGCGTGGCGACCCCCAGGGTCGCCGCCATCATGGGCGCCCCGAACCGGAGGTAACGCTGGAAGGTGAGGCGGACGCCGCCCTTCTCGGCGATGCCGGCCATCACCAGGTTGGCCGACGCGCCGACCAGGGTGGCGTTGCCGCCCAGACAGGCTCCGAGCGCCAGGGACCACCAGAGCCCCTCGGCGTGGATGCCCGGGAGGGTGCCGATATGCTCCACCAGCGGGATCACCGCCGCCGTGTAGGGAACGTTGTCCACAATGGCCGACAGGATTCCCGATCCCCAGACCAGCAGCACACTCAGGATCCCCTGATTGGGCCCCACCACCCGGATCATCGCCTCGGCGGCCATCCGGATCAGGCCGAGATGCTCCAGGGTCCCCACCAGCATGAAGAGAGAGGAGAAAAAGAGGATGGTCACCCAGTCGACCTCCTTGACCATCTCCTCCACATCTACGGGACAGAGGATCAGACCGAGCGTGGCGCCCGAAAGGGCGATGGTGGCCGCCTCGATACCGAAGAAACCATGGACGAGAAAGGCCGCCAGGACAAGCCCCAGCACCAGAAGGATCCGCGGGGCGATCCGCGGGTCGCCCCGCCGCTCCGGCGTGTGGAAGGCCTCGGCACGCTCCCGCCGTTCCTCTGTCGGTTTGAGATCCTTGCCGTACCAGAGATAGAGCAACCCGTACATCACCCCCATACAGACCACCACGACCGGGCCCAGGTTGGTCACGAAATCCATGAAGGAAAGCCCCGCCGCCGAACCGATGAGAATATTGGGCGGATCGCCGATGAGTGTCGCCGTACCGCCGATATTGGAAGAAAAGATCTCGGCGAAGACAAAGGGATCGGGGTCCACATCGAAGACCTCGGCCACGGCAAAGGCCAGCGGTCCCACCAGAAGGATGGTGGTCACATTGTCCAGCAGCCCCGAGGTCACCGCCGTGATCGCCGACAGCAGCACCAGGGCGAACCAGGGATTCCCCCGGCTGACCCGCACCGCCGTGATGGCCACCCGCTGGATCAGCCCGGTCTTGCGGACAATGCCCACAAGCAGCATCATCCCCAGCAGGAGACCGATGGTATTGAAATCGATAAAGGAAAAGAGACGGGACTGTTCGATGATCTGGAGCAAAAGCACTCCGGAGATGCCGAGCATCGCCGCCTTCAGGCGGTGGAGACGCTCCGTTACGATGAAGGTGTAGGTTACGATGAAGACCGCGAGCGCGATCCACTGGGGGCCGTGCACGAAAACCACCTCTTTGTCACGGGGTCCGGCACGCCGGCACAGCACAGGACGTGTCGAGCTCGTTGGGATAGGATCTCTGTCCAGGCAGATATCTTCCCACAGAGCCGCGACACGTCAATAGCCACATTGCACACACTATTCGGAATTCACGCCTTCCGGCGCAATTTGCTCTCATTCGTTACCAATTGGTTACCGAATCGACAGCAACGCCACCCTCAGGGCCCTCAGGCCACCAGCTGGAAGATCCCGTTGAGGATCCCCCCAGCTACCAGAGCCGTGGCCACCATAATGAGGATGCTGCCGGCAAGCCGCCTGACGCCCAGTTCCCGCCAGAGCACCACAAAGGTGGCGATGCAGGGGAAGGTCATGGCCAGGGTCACCACGGCGACCACCAGCTGCTGGGGGGTAAGCCCCAGGGGCACCAGCATTCCTACGGCCACGTCCTTCCGGAGGATCCCCAGCAGGATCGGCCCCGCCGCCTCGGGAGGCAGGCCAAGCAGCGTTTCGAAAAGCGGTGCCAGCGACGAAGCGATCACCGCCATGGCCCCGCTGCCGTAGAGCAGATTGACGATCACGATCCCCACCAGCACCAGAGGCACCGCCTCCTCCACAAAGCCCCGCACCCGGAACCAGAGCTTGAGCCCCAGGCTGCGGAAGGAGGGCAGCCGATAGGGGGGGATCTCCACCACCAGCTCCGGGCTGTACCCCGGCAGTACGCTGTGCAGCAACCGGCCCAGCACGACCCAGGTGACGGCCATGGAGAGATAGACCAGCAGGATCAGGCCCATACCGTAATCGCCCACCACCCCGACGATCATCGCCTGCAGACCGGCACAGGGAACAGCCACGGAGATCAGCGTGGCCGCAATGAACCGCTCCCGGGCCGACTCCAGCACCCTGGTGGCCATGACCCCGGGAACATTGCAGCCCAGCCCCAGCAGCGACGGGACGATAGCAAAACCGTGGAGACCCACGCGGTGCATCAGGGAATCGAAGATCACCGCCAGCCGCGGCAGATAGCCTACGTCCTCGAGGATGCTCAGCACGCTGTAGAAGGCGACGATATAGGGAAGCACCATCACCAGAGGGACATAGAGCCCTGTGGTGAGAAGACCGAAACTCTGCTCGAAATCGATAGCCCCATCGAAGAGCGTGCCGATGACCAGCTGATGCAGCCAGGGGGTCTCGGCGAGGGCCGCCGAGACCCCCTGCAGCAGCGGCAGATAGACACCCGAAAAAAGCGGGTCCAGGAGATAGGTGATCAACCCCTCGCCGATCTGCCGGATGACAAACCAGCTCCCCGCCAGAACGGCCACGCCGAGCAGGGCGCCCCAGACCTGATGGACACTGATGTCCTCCAAATGGTCCCGGAAGGTGTGCTGTTTCCTGGTCACCTGCTGCACATCGGTGACGATCGCACCGACCGCTTTCCAGCGTTCCTCCTTGCCCATGGGCTCCCACGTCGGCACCGGCGGTGACGACAAGGTCTCCACGAGGTTCCGGATCCCCTCGCCCGTCACGGCCACCGTCGGGACCACGGGGACACCGAGCCTGGCGGCCAGGGCCTCCACATCGATTTCCACACCCTGATGCCGCGCCTCGTCCACCATGTTGAGCGCCACCACCGTCGGCTGCCTCCGCTCCAGCACCTGCAGCCCGAGATAGAGGTTCCGCTCCAGCGCCGTGGCGTCCAGCACCAGGATGATCACGTCGGCGCCTTCGTCGATGATCCGTCCGGCCACCTCCTCCGCTTCGTTGATGGGATCCAGCGAATAGGCGCCGGGCACATCGACAAGATGGTAGCAGGCATCCTGGAAGGCCAGCCGTCCTTCCGCAAAGGAGACCGTGGTCCCCGGATAGTTCGAGGAGAGGGCGTGGACACCGGTGAGGTGGGTGAAGAGCACGCTCTTCCCGACATTGGGGTTGCCCACCAGCAGGGCCCGACCATTGCAGTCTCTGGGGATCCCCCCGGCGGCGCAGTGTCCCCCTCGGCCGTGGCATCCTCCGCAGTGTTTCATGCGCTCTCCAGTCCCTCCCTGATCACGGATACCTCCACCCGCCCGGCGGCGCCGTGGCCGATGGCGATCTGCCGACCATCCAGCAAAAGGGTTGTGGGCCCCCGGAAGGGCATCCCCGATACCTTGGTTATCGTTTTCCCGACCCGGAGCCCCAGGGCCTCGAGCCGCAACCTGCACTGCCCGCCGGGCAGGGAGGTGACTGTCGCAACACTGCCCTTTGGAATATCGCGAATTGTGGACATTTATCGTACGCTCCTCGCTGTGGCGTCAAAAGTTTGTACAGCCAAACTAATCGTACTCCCCTGCGTATCCCACTGTCAACACCAAACCGCGCGGATATCTCCAAAATAGATTCTATTCGATTCAAAATTCTGAAAACATCCGTTCCGCCGCACTCTTGCGGCGTTATTGTAACAATTCGAACGAAAACGGCACACCGTCATTGACAGTACGACAGAGCGCCGATAGAATAGCTGCCAACATTCTTCGACACCGACGACGGAATATCGAGAGGGGGAAACCAGATGCGGGGAACAGATAGCATTTCCATTCCAACCACGCTGTCCGTCCTTATTATTGTACTCCTTCTTCGCTGCGGGTCCCCTCCCGGAGCGCTCGTCGGCGTTTGAGCACGGGCACTTCGAGACCGGGACCCGCACTTGTCGGGCCCCGGTCTTTTTTTTATCTTTCGGTCACATTGAGGGAGGGAGAGCGGTGCAACATACGATCAGCATCTTGGTGGAGGACCATCCCGGCGTGCTGTCACGCCTGGCAAGCCTTGTCTCCAGGAGGGGCTACAACGTCCACAGCCTCAGCGTCGGGAACACCGCCCAGAAGGGCATGTCGCGATTCACACTTGTCGTCGACGGGGACGAGGCCGTTGTCGACCAGATCGTCAAGCAGATCAGCAAGCTCGTGGAAACCGTAGAGGTCAAGGACCTCAGCAAAGGTACCTTTGTGGAGCGCTGGATGATGCTGATCAAGGTCCGCGCGCCGATGGACGTGCGACCCCATGTCCTGCAGACCGCGGAGGTCTTCCGCTGCCGTGTGGTGGATATGGGCGGCGACGCCGTCATCCTGGAGGTCACGGGAGACCGAGGCAAGATGAGCGCCTTTCTGGAAGCCGTCAGACCCTTCGGCATCCTGGAGGTGGCCAGCAGCGGTTCCGTCGCGATGGGACGAACGGGTTTCCCGGGCAACGGGGAATCCGATTCGTAACACCTAAAGACACAGAAAACAGAAGGAGGAGGAACAAAACGATGAAACAGGTGCTCTACGACAAGGATGCAAAACTAGGTGTCCTCAAAGACAAAACAATCGCCGTCCTCGGCTACGGCAGTCAGGGACACGCCCATGCCCAGAACCTCAAGGAGAGCGGTTTCAACGCCATCGTGGGGCTCAACGAGGGGAGCTCATCCCGAGCCAAGGCCGAACAGGACGGGCTGGCTGTCTTCACTATGGAGGAAGCCACGGCAAAGGCCGACGTCGTGATGCTGCTCATGCCGGACCACATCCAGCGGGAGGTCTTCGAGGAGAAGGTCAGGCCCAATCTCAAGCCCGGGGCCGCCATCGGTACCGCCCACGGCTTCACCGTCCACTACCACCAGGTGGAGCCGCCGGCGAACACGGATGTCTTCATGGTAGCCCCCAAGGGCCCCGGCCACCTGGTACGCCGCATGTACACCGAAGAAAAGGGTGTTCCCGGGCTGCTCGCCGTCTACCAGGACAACAGCGGCCAGGCCTTCGACATCGGCCTGGCCTACGCCTCGGGCATCGGCTGCGGCCGGGCGGGCATCATCACCACCACCTTCGCCGAGGAGACCGAAACGGACCTCTTCGGCGAGCAGGCCGTGCTCTGCGGCGGCGTGACGGAACTGGTGAAGGCCGGATTCGAAACCCTCGTGGCCGCCGGCTACCAGCCGGAGATCGCCTACTTCGAATGCCTCAACGAGCTGAAGCTCATCGTTGACATGATGTACGAAGGCGGCCTCTCCTGGATGCGCTACTCCATCAGCGACACGGCGGAGTACGGCGACCTCACCGCCGGTCCCCAGGTCATCGACGAGGATGTCCGGGAAACCATGCAGTGCCTTCTGGACCGTGTGCAGGACGGATCCTTCGCCAAGGACTGGATCCTCGAAAACCAGACCGGCCGCCCCAGGATGAAGCTCTGGCGCAAGCGGGAACGCTCCCAGCAGCTCGAAGAGGTGGGACGCGGACTCCGCGAGATGATGCCCTGGCTGGACGCCAAGGAGGCCCCGGAGCAGTAGAACCGTCTGCGACAGGGCCCGTCCCCACGGGCCCTGTTCGGTGAGAGAGAAACGAGACAGAGAGCTCCGCTCAGGGCCGCACATCCCGGAAGAGATCACCAGCGGAGCAGAGCGGTTCCACAGAACCAGAGAAAGAAGGTGACAGTATGCAGCCTGATCACGTACGGATCTTTGACACCACCCTCCGCGACGGAGAGCAGTCTGCGGGCATCAATCTGAACACCGCCGAGAAGATCCAGATCGCCCACCATCTTGCCAACATGAAGGTGGACGTCATCGAGGCAGGCTTCCCCGCCGCCTCCCAGGGCGACCTGGACGCGGTGCGCTCCATCGCCCGGGAGGTCCGGGGATCCACCATCGCCGGCCTGGCCCGGACCCGTTCCGGCGACATCGAGGCGGCCTACGAGGCGGTGAAGGAAGCCGAACACCCGCGGATCCATACCTTCATCGCCACCAGCGACATCCACATGGAGCACAAGCTCCGCCTCTCCAGAGAAGAGGTCCTGGCGGAGACCAGGCGGGCCGTCGCCCAGGCGAAGAGTCTGGTGGAGGACGTGGAATTCTCCGCCGAGGACGCCAGCCGGTCGGATCCGGCCTTTCTGGTGGAGGTCTTCAAGACCGCTATCGAAGAGGGGGCCACCACCTGCAACATCCCCGACACGGTGGGCTACTCCGTGCCCGACGAGTTCGCCGCCTTCGTCAGGGACATCATCGACCGCGTCGGGGCCGGGGATGATGTCGTCTGGTCGGTCCACTGCCACAACGATCTGGGCCTCGCCGTCTCCAACTCCCTGGCGGGTGTCCAGAACGGCGTCCGGCAGGTGGAGTGCACCATCAACGGGCTGGGAGAACGGGCGGGCAACGCCTCGCTGGAGGAGATCGTCATGGCGCTGCGCACCCGGAAGGATCAGTTCGGCGCCGAAACCTACCTGGACACACGCAAACTCTACAGCGCCAGCCGCCTGGTTTCGCGTCTCACGGGGTTCATCGTGCCCAGGAACAAGGCGGTCGTAGGCCTCAACGCCTTCGCCCACGAGGCGGGGATCCACCAGCACGGCGTGCTCTGCAACAAGGCCACCTACGAGATCATGACCCCCGAGGATGTCGGCGCCCCGGGAAGCGAACTGGTGCTGGGCAAACACTCCGGCAAGCACGCCTTCCGCAACGAGGTGGAAGGACTGGGGTACAACCTCAACGACGACCAGCTGAAGCAGGCCTTCAAGCTCTTCAAGGCACTGAGCGACCGCAAGGAGATCGTCACCGACGGCGATCTGGAGGCGCTGATCGTGGACGACATCCTCGCCGTGGAACCGGAGCGGCGCTTTGTGCTCTACGACTTCAACGTCCACGTCTCCGGACACGGCAAGGGAACCTCCACGGTCACCCTCTGGGACGGGGAGAAGGAGATCAGCGACGCCGCCACGGGCAACGGCCCCATCGACGCCTCCTGCGAGGCCATCAAACGGATCATCGGGCTGGACCCGGAGCTGATGGAGTGGCGGATGAACGCCGTCAGCGGGAAGTCCGACGCCGTCGGCGAGGCCCGGGTGACCCTCAAGCAGAACGGCGTCCAGGCCGGGGGCCGCGGCGCCAGCACCGACGTGGTGGAAGCCTCGCTGAAGGCCTATGTCAACGCCGTCAACCGTCTCTACCGGCTCGCCGCCGCGAAAGGAGTGGAGCTGCACGATGCCGTACACAATGGCTAGGGCGCTGATCGCCGGACACACCAGCGAATCGGCCGTGGAGGGCGAGATCTGCCAGGTCGCGGTGGACTTCGCCTTCGCCAACGACATCACCGCCCCGCCGGCGATGCGGGCCTTCGAAACCATGGGCGCCACGGAGGTCTTCGACCGGGAGCGCTGCGCCATCCTGCCCGACCACTTCACCCCCAACAAGGATATCGCCGCCGCCGAACAGGCCAAGACAGCCAGGGCCTTCGCCAACGCCCAGGGCATGCGCTACTGGGAGGTCGGCCGGGTGGGCATCGAACACGCCTTCCTCCCCGAGCAGGGGCTGATCCTCCCCGGCGAGATCGTGGTGGGCGCCGACAGCCACACCTGCACAGGCGGCGCCCTGGGGGCCTTCTCCACCGGCATGGGCTCCACGGACCTGGCCGCCGCCTGGGCGCTCGGCGAGACCTGGATGCGCGTCCCGCCGACGCTGAAGGTCACCTACACCGGCGAGCTGCCCGGCTGGATCACCGGCAAGGATCTGATCCTCACCCTGATCGGCCGCATCGGTGTCCAGGGCGCCCGGTACATGGCCCTGGAGTTCCACGGCGAGAGTCTGAGGGACCTCCCCATGGACGACCGTTTCACCATGTCCAACATGGCCATCGAAGCCGGCGCCAAGACGGGGCTCTTCCCGCCGGACGACAGGATCCTCGACTACGCCCGCGAACGTGCCCAACGTGCCTTTGAGCCCGTCTTCCCCGACAGCGACGCCCCATACGCCGACGAGGTCACCATCGATGTCTCCGACATGGAGCCTGTGGTGGCCCTCCCCCATCTGCCCTCCAACACGAGGCCGGTCAGCCGGTGCAGCGACATCGAGGTGGACCAGGTCTTCATCGGCTCCTGCACCAACGGACGCCTGCGGGACCTGGAGCTGGCCGCCGGCATCCTGAAGGGTCGCCAGGTGGCGCCCGGGATCCGCTGTATCGTCATCCCCGCCTCCTACGAGATCTACCAGGCGGCGCTCGAGCGGGGCTACATCGAAACCTTCACCAAGGCCGGCGCGGCGGTCTGCACACCCACCTGCGGACCCTGCCTGGGCGGGCACATGGGGATCCTCGCCAGGGGCGAACGCTGTCTCTCCACCAGCAATCGGAACTTCGTGGGGCGGATGGGACATCCCGAGAGCGAGGTCTACCTGGCCGGCCCCCTGGTCGCTGCGGCCACGGCACTGACCGGGAGGATCACCGACCCCGGGAGGTACACCAGGGCGGCAACGGAAGGAGGGAGGCTCTGATGGAGACCACATTCCAGGGAAAGGTCTGGACCTTCGGCGACGACGTCGACACCGACGCGATCATCCCCGCCCGCTATCTGGTGACCAGCGACGAGACGGAGCTGGGCAGCCACTGCATGGAAGACGCCCTGCCCTCCTTCGCCACCAAGGTAGCCCGGGGAGACATCATCGTAGCCGGCGAGAACTTCGGCTGCGGCTCCAGCCGGGAGCACGCCCCGCTGGCCATCAAGGGCGCCGGTGTGGCCTGCGTGGTGGCGGCCTCCTTCGCCAGGATCTTTTTCCGGAACGCCATCAACGTGGGGCTCCCTATCGTGGAATGCCCCCAGGCGGCCCGGGAGACCGAACAGGGGCAGACCCTGGAGGTAGATGTCGGGTCCGGTGTCATCCGCAACATCCACAGCGGCGCAACCTACGAAACGGCCCCCTTCCCGCCTTTCCTGCGGCGGCTCATCGAACAGGGCGGCCTGGTTCCCTACGTACAACAGCGACTGAAGGAGCGAGACCCATCATGAACAGACACTACAACATCGCCTGCATCCCCGGCGACGGCATCGGCGAGGAGGTCATCGCCCAGACCACCCGCGTGCTCGAGGCGGCAACCTCCGCCGAAGGCGCTTCGCTGGAATGGAGGGAGTACCCCTTCGGGGGCGCCCACTACCTGAAAACCGGCGAGGTCTTCCCGGACAGCGCCCAGGAGGAGATCAAGGATTGCGACGCCCTGCTGCTGGGGGCCATCGGCCACCCCGGGGTCAAACCGGGGATTCTCGAGCGGGGCATCCTCCTGAACCTCCGCTTCGCCTTTGATCAGTACGTCAACCTCCGTCCGGCCAGGAGCTATCCCCGGATCCCTCTGCCGGTGCGCCTTGACGAAGGGGAACAGATCGACACGGTAGTGGTCCGGGAGAACACCGAGGATTTCTATATCGGTGTGGGCGAACGGAGCGACAACGGAAGGGTGCGCTTCGATATCGACACCAGACGCAGCCTCTACACCGCCTCGGGACACCTGGACGTGGACTTCGGCAACGGCGACGCGGCCGCCGTCCAGCTGGGCTTCGCCACGGAGCAGGCGATCCGCCGGGTCACCCGCTTCGCCTGTAACCTGGCCGGGGAACGGGGCGAGAAGGAGATCACCCTGGCCTCCAAGGCCAACGCCCTCCCCCAGATCTACGGCTTCTGGGACGAGGTCGCCGCCGACGAAGCGGCAAAACAGGGGATCACCCTCCATATGGCCAATGTGGACGCCCTCTGCTACCACCTGGTACGCGCGCCCAGTCGCTACAGCGTCATCCTGACGCCCAACATGTTCGGCGATATCGTCAGCGACCTGCTGGCCGGCATCAGCGGCGGCCTCGGGGTGGCCGCCGGAGGCAACATCGGCGACGGTCTCTCCATGTTCGAACCGGTCCACGGTTCGGCACCGGACATCGCCGGTCTGGACAGGGCCAACCCCCTGGCGGCGATTCTGTCGGGACGCCTTCTGCTGGAACATCTGGGGGAGAGCGCCTCCGCCCGACGTGTTGAACGCGCCGTGGAACGCTACCTCGCCACCGCACCGACCGCCAGGCTCCCCATGGAGTTCGGCGGAGAGGCGGGAACGACACAGGTCGGCGGGACCATCGCCGGGTACGCCGCCGAGTAACGGGACTCGGCGGGGATTTCGAGAGGGAGAGGTGAGCCCATGTCTACGCGGATGAATGGTGCGGAGATGGTGATCTCCGCATTGGAGAGAGAGCATGTCCAGTATGTCTTCGGTCTTCCGGGCGCGACGGTGATCCCCGTCTACGACGCGCTCCTCGGCGCCCCCTTCACCCATGTGCTGGCCCGACACGAACAGGGAGCCTGCCATGCGGCCGACGGCTACGCCCGCGCCTCGGGAAGGGTCGGCGTGGTCTTCGCCACCTCCGGGCCGGGGGCGACCAACCTGGTGACGGGGATCGCCAACGCCCATATGGATTCCATCCCCCTGGTGATCTTCACCGGACAGGTGGCCACGTCGAGCATCGGTACCGACGCCTTCCAGGAGGCGGATATCTACGGCTCGTCGCTCCCTCTGGTCAAGCACAGCTTCCTGGTGCGGGATGTCTCCGAGCTGCCCAGGATCGTCAAAGGCGCCTTCCAGATCGCCGCCACCGGCCGGCCGGGACCGGTCCTCATCGATCTGCCGGTGGATGTGCAGTACCAGGTGGGCGAGTTCGACTATCCCGAGACGGTACGCTTCCCGGGCTACGACCCGGAGACACGGCAGGATCTGACCAGGCTCCACGAGGCTGTGGACGCACTCAACGGCGCCGAACGCCCGGTGATCCTCGCCGGCGGCGGCGCCATCGCCGGTGGCGCTGCGGAGATACTGCGGGAGCTGGCCGTAACGGCTCAGATCCCTGTGGCCACCACCCTGATGGGCAAGGGCGTCTTTCCGGAGGACCACCCGCTGGCCCTGGGGATGCTGGGGATGCACGGTACCCCCAGGGCGAACCACGCCGTCTCCGAGGCGGATCTCATCATGGCGGTGGGCACGCGCTTCAGCAACCGCTCCACCGGGACCGACGGAGGCTTCGCCCAGTCGGCCACGGTGGTGCACGTGGATATCGATTCCGCCGAGCTGGACAAGAATGTCCACGCCGACATCGCCCTGAAGGGCAACGCCACCAAGGTGCTCCGCCTGCTGGCGGACAAGGTGGACAGCAACCGCGACCATTCGAGCTGGCGCACCAGGATCGAGAGCTGGCCCTATCCCGGCACGGAAACCGACGAAGAGGCGCTGACTCCTCAGCGGCTGCTCGCGGAGATCCAGAAACGCCACAGCCCCGAAGGCGTCCTCACCACCGAGGTGGGGCAGCACCAGATGTGGAGCGCCCTCTTCTGGCGGTCCCGGGCGCCGCGCACCTTCATCACCTCCGGAGGCCTGGGCACCATGGGATTCGGCCTCCCCTCCGCGGTGGGGGCGGCGTTCGCCCGCCCCGGCGAGCCGGTGGTCTGCATCTCCGGCGACGGGAGCTTTCTCATGAACGCCCAGGAGCTGGACACCTGCCTCCGCTACCATCTGCCGGTGAAGGTTGTGGTCATGAACAACGCCGGTCTGGGGATGGTCCGGCAGTGGCAACAGCTCTTCTGGGACGAACGCTACGCCCACACCTGCGAGGAGTGCCCGCTGGATATCGAGCGGATCGCCAGAGGCTACGGGGTCCCGGCCCGGAAGGTCCAGAGCCTGGATGAGCTGGAGGGGGCAGCAGACTGGGCCTTCGCGGAAGAAGGACCGGTGGTGCTGGACTGCCGTATCGAACGGAACGCCAACGTCTTCCCCATGGTGCCGCCGGGCTACGGCCTGCAGGCCTACCTCCGCTGCGAGGAGGACGTCAGTTCCTGATGGCGGTCCCCTTTCGGCGACATCACGTAACGGAGAATCCGGAATCCCCCGGGAGAGGAGAGATGGAAGAATGAAGATGAGCGGTGCCCAGATGGTCGTGGCCGCCCTGGAGGCGGAGGAAGTCCAGCATGTCTTCGGCATCCCCGGCGGTGCCGTGATCCCTCTCTACGATGCCATCGCCGACGGCTCCTTCACCCATGTGCTGACCAGACACGAACAGGCCGCCTGCCATGCGGCCGACGCCTACGCACGAACCACGGGCAGGACCGGGGTCTGTATCGCCACCTCCGGTCCCGGAGCGACGAACGTCCTCACCGGCATCGCCAACGCCAATATCGACTCGGTACCCCTGGTGGTGATCGCCGGACAGGTCACCACCGCCAACATCGGTACCGACGGATTCCAGGAGGCCGACGTGTACGGCTGCTCCATGCCCATCGTCAAACACAGCTTCCTCGTCAGGGATATCGCCGGCCTCCCGGAGGCCCTGCGGGGCGCCTTCCTGATCGCCAACAGCGGCCGGCCCGGGGTGGTCATGCTGGAGCTGCCTGTGGACGTGCAGCAGCAGGTGGCCGAGTTCGTCTATCCGCCGGACCTCTCCTTCCCGGGCTACGATCCCCAGTCCCGGCTGGATCTCTCGGAGATCGACGCCGCCGTCAGTCGTATCGCACGGGCCAGGCAGCCGGTCATCCTGGCCGGCGGCGGATGCATCCTGGCCGGCGCCGAAGCCGAGCTGCGGCGCATGGCCGAAGGGCTGCAGATCCCCGTGGCCAACACATTGATGGGCAAAGGGGCCTTCCCCGACAACCACCCTCTGGCCCTGGGCATGCTCGGCATGCACGGCACCCCCACGGCCAATCTCGCCGTTTCCGACGCCGATCTGCTCATCGCCGCAGGGACCCGCTTCAGCGACCGCACCACCGGCGCAAAGCACGCCTTCGCCCCCGGGGCCGCGGTGATCCACATCGATCTGGACCCGGCGGAGCTCGACAAGATCATCCACGCCGACATCACCCTTACCGGAGACGCCAGGGAGATCCTCGCCGAACTCAACGCCCGCACCGAGGCCGTGCCGCAGCGCTCCGCCTGGCTGGGACGCCTGAACGGCTGGGCCAACCGGTACCCCCTCTCCCACCAGAGCACCGGGGACACCCTCAGCCCGCAGGAGGTCATCACCCGGGTGCGCGCGAAGACC
Source organism: Synergistales bacterium (assembly GCA_021736445.1). Lineage (NCBI taxonomy): Bacteria > Thermotogati > Synergistota > Synergistia > Synergistales > Synergistales bacterium. The sequence continues at coordinate 45,097 of JAIPGA010000011.1, forward strand.
GGCGACGAAGGGGTGGTCTCCACCGAGGTGGGACAGCACCAGATGTGGGCGGCCCTCTACTGGGAGTGCCGCCGCTCCAGGACCTTTCTCACCTCCGGTGGACTGGGAACCATGGGGTACGGCCTTCCCGCGGCCATCGGCGGGGCCTTCGGCGCCCCCGGCCGGCCCGTCACCTGTCTGGCCGGTGACGGCAGCATCCTGATGAACATCCAGGAGCTGGAGACCATCAGCCGCTACAGGCTCCCCATCAAGATCATCGTGCTCCACAACAGCAGCCTGGGCATGGTCCGGCAGTGGCAGCAGCTCTTCTGGAAGCGGCGCTACTCCGAGACCTGCCCGACCGCCACCTGCCGGCTCGCCGCCGTGGCCCAGGCCTTCGGGATACCGGGGGTCACCGTCTCCGATCCGGAACACTTCGGGAAGGCCCTTGACGAAGCCTACGCCGCCGAGGGGCCCTTTTTCCTGGAATGCCTCATCCCCCAGGAGGACAACGTGATGCCCATGGTCCCCCCCGGCAAGGGCCTGCGGGACTTCCTCTACGACGGAAACACGACAGCACCGTAACCCGGGGCAGGGGGCCGCTTCGGCGGCCCCCTGTTTGTTGCCGGTGTATCATGGGAGACAGAGGGGGATGGAAGATGGACGGTTCCTCGGTGTCTGTCAACCACCGACGCGTAGCGGCACGGGCACTGGAACTGCTGGAAAACAGCTAAACGAACCAGGGATAGCGCCGCCGGGCCTCCTCGAAGTAGGGACCGGTCTCCTCGGCCCCGGCGGCGTAGGCCTCGTGCCAGCCCGGGGGAACAGGGATGTCGCGGTAGAGCATCTTCCGGCGGGCTTCCAATTGCTGCAGGGGCTTACCCATAAAGGCCGCCGCCGTCACCACCCGTCCCCACGCCTGGGCGTCCAGGCGTTCCACCCACTGGGCTCCCTCCCGACTCCGCAGGAGATGATGGTCCAGAATCAACAGCGGCACTCCTGCAGCCACCCGCTGCAACCGTCGCCATGCTCCAGCACGGGCCTCCCGGTTCAGGACATCCAGATAGAGGGGCGGTCCGCTGGCCAGAACCGCCTCCGGCTCCAGAGCCAGGAGTTCGGCCAGGGCCTCGTCGGAGAGGAACTGGATATCCGAAGCGTGGACAAAGATGCCGGCTTCGGTCCGCAGCGCCGTCATGACCACGCTCCCCGTCCTGGAATCGGGTTCCCCGTAGGGCACCGGAGGGGAAAAACGGAACACCCCTTCGGCTATCCCCACGGCGCTCCGGGCGTGGGGTGCCCGCTGGAGGATGACGTTCCGCCGGAAGAGCGACCGGTCGGAGAGCCCGCCGGGAGCGCTGCACATCCAGACCGTCGGTCCGGCCAGGAGTGCCCCGACGGTCTGGATGTGCAGCTGGAAGGGGTTGGCGTCCGACAGCGGCACGTGGTCGCCGTGGAAATGGCTGAAGACCACATGGGCGGCCTGTCGGAAGGCCTCCACGATACGTTCCCGACGACGTTCGCAGACGCCGACCTGCGCCGGGTGGGGCAGGAGACCGTATCGCCGGTACCCCAGGGCGATACCGGGGTCGAGGAGAACCGTCCCCGCCCCGGTCTCCACCACC
>JAIPGA010000012.1 GCA_021736445.1 Synergistales bacterium
GTATATCCCTCAGGAAAATGTGCGGATCGCGCTCTACAGAAGGCTCTTGCAATCTCGGGAAACAGCGGAGGTTGAACAGCTTGCCTCCGAGATGGCGGACAGATTCGGGGCCCTTCCACCGGATACCAAGACCCTGCTGGACGCAACCACAGCACGAATCCTTGCAACAGCTCTGGACATACAAAACATTTCCATATCCCCGGAGGCAGTACGGGTAAAGGGTCCGGCAGAGCTGTTGGTTGCGCTTGGTGCAGAAAAGCAGCGGTGGATACGGGAGAGCGGGGCGCAGTGGCTCCACGGGCCGGGAGGAACCGCTGGTCTGCAAGATTTGAACAGGATATTCAAGAGATACCTTACGGAGAAAGAAGATAAAGCCACCACGACCCATTGAGAGGAGGCGTCACACCTTGGGGGAACCGAAGGAACATCCCTTTGACCGATTGGCGGGAATCATGGAGCAGCTCCGTGCTCCCGACGGCTGTCCCTGGGATAGAGAGCAGAATCTCCGGTCATTGCGACCATACATCATTGAAGAGGCCTACGAGCTCATTCAGGCCATCAATAAAGAAGATGCAGAAGATATACGCGAAGAGTGCGGGGATCTCTTGCTTCAGGTTATCTTTATCAGCCAAATCGCCAAAGAGCACCAGTGGTTTGATATTTCGGGTGTCCTTGACGCCATCTCAGAGAAACTGGTGCGACGCCACCCGCACGTGTTTGGCAATGTGAACGTGGACACCAGCAGTGACGTCAGCAGGAATTGGGATGAGATCAAAGCTGAAGAGAAGAAAAAAACAACCCGGAAGAGCCGACTCAGTGGCATTCCACAATCCCTTCCTGCCCTTATCCGCGCCCACCAGCTGCAGGAACGGGCGGCAAAAGTTGGATTCGACTGGCCAAAGGGTGATCAGGAAGCCGTTTTTGGCAAAATCGAAGAGGAGCTTCAAGAGGTGCAGGAAGCAATGCAGCATGAGAACCAACAACACATAGAAGAGGAACTCGGAGATCTTTTCTTTGCTCTTGTAAATCTTAGCAGACGACTTGACATGGATGCAGAACTCCTGCTGCAGGAGGCCAACGAAAAGTTTACCAAACGCTTTGAATATGTGGAACAGAGAGTGGAAGAAACAGCAGGGGGATGGGTACAGCATGAACTGGAAGAGCTTGAAGCCTATTGGAAAGAAAGCAAACAGAAATAGGCCCTTCCGGTGGTTTCCTGCCGTGGTATCGAACGTTGCATAAGCGGCTGTGAGGTTGTACGCTACACAGGTTCAACCACCACAGAGAGGCGAAGAGATTATTCTATTGGAGGATAACCTATATGATTAATAAGCAAGATATCGTGAATCTCATCGATGAAAAGGTCCGACCCGCCCTGCAGAGCCATGGCGGTGATATCGAGTTTAAGTCCTATGACGAGCAGAGTGGCGTTGTACAGGTAGAGCTGACGGGAGCCTGCGGCTCCTGCCCATTTGCCCGGGAAACGTTACGTGGACACGTAGAGGCCATCCTGATCTCGGAACTGCCTGATGTGAAGGCGGTTGTGCAGGGTTAGGCGAAGGTAGGCGTGACACACAGAGAAGACTCAAAGAAAGAACTGGAATACGTGGACGGATCCTACCAATGGGTAGAATCGATCCCCGCTGAACCACTCATGCGGATATTGGGGCAAAACGATTCGAATCTCCGGCTTATCGAAGAACGGTATCCCGTACAGATTGTAGCGAGAGGAGAAACGATCACCATACAGGGGCCTGACCGGCATGCTGTAGCCATTGTAGGACGCCTCATTCAAGAGGTGAAAACCGTTGCGCAGCGGGGCCACCGTATCACCGCCTCGGAGTTGCGCTATGGCATGGACACCCTCGCTCAGGGAGAGGCTTTAGACTTGGCTTCGCTGCATGAAGAAATCATCTGTTTCACCACAAGAGGGAAGCCTGTCCGACCCCAAACCGCCGGCCAGCAGCGTTACCTTCAGGCAATCCGTGCAAATCACGTCGTATTCTGTATTGGCCCCGCCGGAACAGGCAAGACATATCTCGCCGTGGCCATGGCGGTCGCGGCGCTCAAGGAAAAAATGATCAGCCGTATTATCCTGGTACGGCCTGCAGTGGAAGCGGGGGAAAGCCTTGGGTATCTCCCTGGAGATCTGAAAGAAAAGATAGAACCCTACTTGCGACCTCTGTATGATGCGTTCTATGACCTTCTCACTCCCGAGCGGTTCATGAGATATGTAGATAAAAATGTCATAGAAATCGCCCCGCTGGCATATATGAGAGGGCGTACGCTGAACGACAGTTTCATCATCCTGGATGAAGCTCAAAATACCACACCTGAGCAGATGAAAATGTTTTTAACACGGATGGGGTTCGGCTCCCAGGTCGTGGTAACAGGGGACATCACACAGGTTGATCTCCCTTCCGGAAAGGGCTCGGGACTGGAAATCGTGCATAAAATCCTCTACGGGCTGGAGGGAATCGCGTTCACGTCCCTTGATAAGGAAGATGTCGTGCGCCATGAAATTGTGCAGCGGATAGTTCAGGCCTATGAAAACTTCGAACGGTAGAACCCATTGGGCGTCTTCGCTCTCTATAGCACGGAAGTTTCTGTCCTCAACCAGCACCTTCTGCCTTGTGCTGGTTGTGATGGCGCTGTTACTCCTTATCGTGAACTGGCAACTTCGTGCGGGACAGAACGGATTCCAGATTGGGAGGGCTGCCCCCAAAACCTATCTGGCTCTCTCTTCAATGCGGTTTCCCGATCAACGGATCACGAATATCCTCAAAGACTATGTCTCAGACCGGGTGGCCGGCGTAGTGATCAGAAGCCCCTCACAGTTTACGGATTCCGTGGAAGCTCTCTCCCAGGGGAAATACCTCCGCCAGGGGGGAGAAAGGAAAGAGGAAGGGAAACTGCTTCCGGAAGCACTCCGGCTCCGTTTGGACCGGTTGCCGTCTGAGGATCGACTCACGCTCCTCAGAGCCGCTTCGTCAATCGGCTCCGGGGTGATCAGGCAGGGACTCTACAGCAATGAAGACAAACGCGACGTCTGGTCACGTATCCAAAAACGGGATCTCTCGCCGGCACAGCGCAATCTTGCGTACCAGCTTATCGATCACCTTGTAACGCAGGCTCAAAGAGAGGATAGGGAACTGACAGACGAAGTCAGGCAGGAGCTGCGCGGTTCTGTTCCACCAGTGGAACGCAGCGTGCACCCTGGCGACGTAATTGTGGAAAAAGGGGAAACGGTCACCCCCTTTATCGGCACAATCCTTGCACGGCAGGGATATCCCCCGAGCCATTTCCCTGTTGAGCATATGGTGCTCGCCATTGCGGTAGCGCTCCTGTGGGCCTCCTGGTTCATCTCCGGATGGAAAACACTTTTTCCGCAACAGCGCAGTCTGTTTCGGAGTTTTACCCTTGTACTCTTTTGCATCACATGGGGTGTGGAGATATCCTCTGCGAGATTCGGCTTCTACGGGCTCGGCATGATCCTGCTTGCCGGCTGGGGCTATCTCACTCTTCCTCACTCGCTGGCACATGTGGTGATCATCGGTGGCGGGCTGATCGCCGGAATAGTGGCCACGGACTTTTCCCTGGCGGCAACCGCCATTATCTATCTGGTGACGGCAGTGACAAGCGGAGCCGGTCTCGTTCTGTTTCGGAGTATACAGAGCCGCTCTCAGGTATGGAAGGAACTCTTTTTTCTCACTGTAGGCGCCGTCGCGATGGCCATTGCCGCTCTATGGACCCGGGGGGAAGAGCTGTCGTGGCTACGTCTCCTATTATATCCCTTTCTGGCCTTATTGCTGGACACGATGCTCATCGCACTTTTGCCACTCTGGGAAAAGATGTTCGACGTGCTTTCACCCTTACGTCTCATGGAACTGAGCCAGCCGGGCAGTGCACTCCTGAAACGGCTCCAGCTGGAGGCTCCGGGTACCTACCACCACACGCTCATGGTGGGGACATTGGCTGAAAATGCCGCCGACGAGGTGGGCCTGGACGGATTGCTTGTGCGTACTGGAGCCTACTATCATGATATCGGAAAGCTAAAACGCCCGGACTATTTTGTCGAAAACCAGCTGTTCACAACCAACCCGCATGATGAAATGGCACCGACCCTCTCTGCGCTGGTCATTATCGCTCACGTTCGCGATGGAGAAAAGCTGGCAAAGAACTATAAGCTTCCGGCAAAATTGTGCGATTTCATTACGGAGCATCACGGGACAACCATGCTCTCCTACTTTTACAAAAAGGCGAAGCTGGAGAACGTCTCCATCCAGCCGGAACAGTTTACCTACCCCGGCCCGCGGCCACGCTCCAGGGAAACAGCCATTGTCATGCTGGCCGACTCGGTAGAGGCAGCGGTGCGTGGAGCTGGAAGCTCCATCGCCCAAGTAGGAGAGCTTGAGGAGTTGGTGAATGACGTCGTTCAAGCCAAGATCTCCGAAGGACAGCTTGACTATGTCCAGTTTACCCTTGCCGACCTCGCCGCCATAAAATTCAGCTTCACCAATACGCTCCGATCTATGTATCATTCCAGGAAGATTCAGAATTTCCCGCAGGAACGCAAAGAGGAAACCGCATCGGTAGAGCAGGGAGTTGTATAATGAATATCGAGTTGGATTGTATAGAGCACCTGGATAAAGCCGAACTAGGCCTGGAGGATGCCGGGGTGCACCTCGACAACATCGCGGCACTCTACGATACCATTGTACGTAAAGAGCACCCCCAGCTTCTTCAGATACCCACAGTGGAGGTCGCGCTTGTTATCCTCCCGCCGGCGGAAGTACAGGATATCAACGAGCAGTACCGGGGATTTGATGAACCGACGGATGTATTGTCCTTCCCCCTTTGGGAAAATAACGGGAGCTTTTCTCCGCCCCTGGATTGGGCCGAGGTACCGCTTGGGGATATCGTTCTGTGCCCCGCCGTTATCCGGGAGAATGCGGCCTTTCATCAGGTTCAGCTTGTACAGGAGAGTCTGCTTGTGCTGATACACGGTTTTTTGCATTTGTTGGGTTGGGATCACGATACTTCAGAACGTGAGGCTGCTATGTGGAAGGTGCAGCAGAGATACCTGGACGAGGCAGGCAAGCAATTAGGCCTCACGTTCCCTCACAGTGATAGGGAGGTCTGATGGCTCTGTGGGAGATGACATAACCGGCAATCTGGCATCGCTTGTTGTTCTGCTCGTTCTTTCAGCACTGTTCAGTAGCACCGAAACGGCCATCACTGCAACAAGTCGCGCAAAGCTGACATCGCTTCAGGAGCGACATCCAATACTCAAAAGATTTTACAGCTGGTTGATGAACGACACCCAGGGTGCGTTGACGGCTACCCTTGTGGCAAATAACCTGATCAACATCGCTGCAAGTGCTCTCGCAACGACCATCTCGGTAAGGCTCTTTGGAAATCAGGGTGTACTCTACGCTATTATCGGCATGACGACACTGATTGTCATCTTTGGAGAAATCTTTCCCAAAAGTGTCGCCATCATCCGTTCTGAGCACATTCTCTTTTTTACGTTGCCTGTACTGCGATTGACCTATCTCGTGTTCTTGCCGATTTTGTGGGGCCTCACGAAGATTGTGAGATTCCTGGGTATTCTAACCCGCATCGACCTCTCCCCACAGCATACGTTTGTAACCCGGGAAGAGGTGGAACAACTCGTGCGCATGGGGGAGGCCTCGGGTGCCCTGGAGACGGAAGAGCGGAGGATGATCCACGGCATCATCTCGTTTGAAGAAACCAGGGCCTGCGAAATCATGGTGCCGAGAATGGACATGGTGGCCATATCTTCCGAACGCACCATCCATGAGGCGGTGGCGGTGTTTCAGGAATACGGGCATTCCCGTATTCCTGTTTTTGAAGAAGGTTTGGACAAGATCTCGGGCATCCTCTACGTGAAAGATATCATCGGTGCGCTTTCGGGAGGAAGAATGGACGCACATATCTCCGAAATCCAGCGTGTGGCCCTCTTCGTTCCCGAGGTTGTCCGGACCAGCGAGCTCTTTGAGCTCATGAAACGCGAACGGACCCATATGGCGATCGTGGTGGATGAGTACGGGGGAACAGCCGGCCTTATTACCCTGGAGGATCTGCTTGAGGAAATCGTGGGCGAGATCCAGGATGAGTACGATCAGGAAGCCCCCGCCATACAGAAGGAATCGGAGTCCAGCTATCTGGCCGAGGGATATGTAAATCTCGAGGAGCTTTCGGAGCGCCTGGGCTACTCCTTTCAATCGGAGGATGTGGACAGCCTGGGCGGCCTGATTCTCTCCCTCACCGGACGATTCCCCGAAAAGGGGAATATTGTCTACTACGGGCCCTGGGTGATCGAGGTTCTCGAGGTGGAAGACCACCGGATCAAACTGCTCCGTCTGCAGTACGACGAAGATCGGTTTCAGTCTGGCGAAAATGCAGAGAAGGAATAAAGAGGAGGAGTGGTTGTGCAGAACAATGTCGACTGGCCTTCTGTTTGGGCTGTATCGCCTGAACAGTTACTGGAAACAGCCCGCAGCCTTGTACAGCGGGCCTATGCGCCCTACTCCCGCTTCCCCGTTGGCGCAGCACTCCTGACCGAAAAAATGGAGGTGTTCGGCGGCTGTAATATCGAGAATGGGAGTTACGGTCTCACGATCTGCGCCGAACGCGTAGCGATAGGAAACTGGAGATGCAGATCCGATGCACCCATCCTGGCGATAGCCATAGTAGCCGCGGATATCGGTCCCTGTTACCCCTGCGGGGCATGTCGCCAGGTTCTGCAGGAGTTTGCGCCTGATGTAAAGGTCCTGCTCGAAGATTGGGAGAACGGAAAGAAACCGCTGCTTCTTCCCATGCAGGATCTGTACCCCTATCCATTTCGTCCATGAGTATCCCATTCCGTTGCGGATTCATTTCCCTGATCGGTCGCCCAAACGCCGGGAAATCCTCGTTGATCAACCGTCTGGCAGGTGAGAAATCCTGCATCGTTTCTCATGTTCCCCAGACAACAAGGAAAAATGCGCGTACTATCATCACGACCGGGGAAGCCCAGCTCATCTTTATCGACACCCCTGGTATCCACACACCGCATCACGTCCTTGGGGAACACATGGTAGAGCAGGTCCACACTGCCACCGAGGGCATTGACTGTATAGGTCTCATCCTCGACGCTACACGTTCGCGAAGCGGAGAGGAAGAACGGCTACTCCGGGAGACACTGCGTTCGGTCAGGGTTCCCGTACTGCTCATACTCAATAAAATCGACATCTGTACAGAAAGCGACCTCCTGGAAAAGGTACGCAAAGCATGGTCGGAACTGAACCCCCGGGAGGTCGTCGCCGTATCGGCACTGCGTGGCGATGGTTGCGACGAACTCCTGAGTCAATGCATCGCCTATCTTCCCGAATCGCCTCCGCTCTATCCTGAAGAGCAGTTATCCGACCAGAGCGAACGTTTCCTCGCCGGGGAGCTGATCCGGGAACAGATATTCCTCGTAGCCAAAGAGGAGGTACCGCATGACACGGCAGTCAAAATCGAAGAATTCAAATCGCCTGAGGAATATCCGGAACGTCGGGTCCTGTACATACGCGCCACCATTCTGGTACGCCGAACCGGTCAAAAAGGCATACTTATCGGCAAAAACGGCGCTATGCTGAAAAACATAGGGAAGACCTCCAGAACCGCTTTGGAGCAACAATTCGGTCAGAAGGTTTACCTGGATCTCTGGGTACAAGTCCGCAAGGACTGGAAAACAAACCCCCGGAGACTCCAGGAACTCGGGTACCTGTAAAGTAGTGGAATCATGGAACCACAGGGGTTTCTCGCCGTTCAGGGTGTCGTGCTCAAACGGACCACCACACCTGAGGGGGATATGCGGATCTGCCTCGTTGTGCGCAAAAAAGGGAAAATCTACGTGCGCGCTCCCGGGGCCGCCAGGGGGAAGGTGCGTTTCGGAGGGGGGACGGAACCCCTGGTCTGGGCGGAATTCTATCTCTATCGGAGTCCGCGCGGGATAATCCTGCAGGATATGGCGGAAAAGGACGTGTTGTGGAGAGTCCGATCCGCCCCGGAACGTCTCCGAGTCGCATGCTCGTGGGCAGCCATGATGGACAGGTATCTCCCTGCAGGCATAGAAACCAACGAATTGCTGGGCCAGTTCTACTGGCATCTGACAATGCTTGGCTCAAGCGAAAATATCCCCAGTCTGGAATGGCGTTTTTTCTGGTATTGGATGAAGGCATGGGGCGTGGCACCCGACTTCACGCGTTGTGTCCGTTGTGGTCAAAGGGTCGAAAAGGGATACTGGACAACGGAGGGCTTTGTGTGTTCTCCCTGCAAAAAACGGTGTCCTGGGCATGCCAAAGCGATTTGGGTGGACCCCGCTACGCTCCAGGCACTCCGAGAGGCGACCACACTCAATCGTCAGGATTTCTTTTATTGGCACCACCAATGCAGGGCGCTCGCCGTAGAGTGGGGTTTGTGGTCGCGATTCGCCCGTACAATACTGGAAAGTCAATAAGACCTGCCCGGGGAAGCACACAGGCATCCGAAAAAAGCAACATTACATTATATTTATATATACCGATAAGGAGGCTGGGTATGAATCTCCAGGAGATTATCCTACGCTTGGAGCGCTTTTGGGCTGAAAAGGGATGTATCATCCAACAACCCTACGACATTGAGCTCGGAGCCGGAACGATGAACCCTGCGACAACGCTTCGGGTGCTCGGCCCGGAACCGTGGAAGGTCGCCTACGTGGAACCTTCAAGAAGGCCGACCGACGGAAGATACGGAGAAAACCCCAATCGACTCCAGCACTACTATCAGTATCAGGTCATCCTGCAACCCACCCCTGATGATATCCAGGAGATCTACCTGGAGAGCCTGACGGCCCTCGGGATCGACCCGCTCGAGCACGATATCCGGTTTGTCGAGGATGATTGGGAGTCACCGACGATCGGCGCCTGGGGACTGGGCTGGGAAGTGTGGCTTGATGGGATGGAGATCACCCAGTTCACCTACTTCCAGCAGGTTGGTGGCATCGACATGAATCCGGTGCCTGTTGAGTTAACCTACGGGATCGAACGCATCGCTATGTACGTCCAGAAGGTGGACAGCATCTTCGATCTGAAATGGGTTGATGACATCACCTACGGAGACGTTCATTTCATGGGTGAAGTGGAGCATTCGACCTACAATTTCGATCAATCCGATGTAGAGATGCTCTTTCTCCTCTTTTCCAAGTACGAACAGGAAGCCAGACGTCTGGCTGAACTGGGGCTGGTCCTCCCTGCGTACGACTACGTGTTAAAGTGTTCCCACACGTTCAATCTGCTGGACGCACGGAGTGCGATCAGCGTAACGGAACGCACCGGGTATATCGCCCGCGTACGGGCAATCGCCGCCCGTTGCTGTGAAGCCTATGTCAACCAGAGAGCGGAGCTGGAACACCCGCTTGCCGAAAAGTTCATTGGATAGATGGTAGGGTGATCGCTATGGAAAAGACAAACGTCTTGCTGGAAATCGGAACCGAGGAGATTCCCGCCGGATACATGGAATGGGTGCTCGAAGCACTCAAGGAAGTGGCCCAGGAGGAGCTCAGTTCGTCGCGCCTCCCTCACGGGGAGATCTCCACCGCGGGCACGCCGCGCCGTATCACCCTCATGGTGAAAGGTGTCGCTCTCCGTCAGGAGGATGCCGTGGAGGAGTTCAAGGGGCCCAGGTGGAGCCAGGCTTTCGACACGCACGGGATGCCCACCAAGGCGGCAAAGGGCTTTGCGCGCAGCAAGGGCGTCAGCGTTGAAGATCTTGTCATGCAAACAGTGGGGAACGACGAGTTCGCCTTCGCTCACGCTCGGCACTCCGGGGCCGAGGCCCGGGAGGTGCTTCCCGGTATCCTGCAATCAATGATCAGGCGTCTCGTCTTCCCCAAGAATATGTACTGGAATGATCCTTCCTTCAGATTCGCCCGTCCGATCCGATGGATTGTAGCCCTCCTGGGGGAAGAGGTGCTCCCGCTCGAAATCGCCGGTGTGACCGCCGGCAATGTCTCCCGGGGGCACCGTTTCCTGGGCAAAAAACGGGTCCCCATCCCCTCTCCCAGAGACTACCTCGACCGCATGTATGATAACTATGTCATCGTAGATCCGGCGAAGCGTCGAGAAAAGATGCTGAGCGGCATTGCCGCGATTGAAAAGGAACTCGGAGTACGGGCATCACTGGAGGAAGACCTGATTCAGGAGAACCTCTTTCTTGTGGAGTACCCGGTCCCCTTCTACGGCAACTTCGACGAGGCGTTCCTCGAAATGCCGCCGGAGGTGCTGAAGATAACCATGCAACACCACCAGCGCTACTTCCCGGTTGAAGACGATCAGGGGAATCTCCAGCACTACTTTATCGGCGTCAGCAACAACAGAGCCTCGAACATGAAGGTGGTCCGCGAAGGAAACGAACGTGTCCTGAAAGCCCGACTCTCCGATGCCGCCTTCTACTGGCAGGAAGACCTCAAAACCCCCCTGGAAGGGAAAACCGAGGCGCTGAAAAACGTAGTGTACCAGGAGAAGCTTGGTTCGGTCTGGGAAAAGACGGCACGGGTCCGCCGTCTGGCCGCTTCTGTGGGGCGCGCTCTCGACAGGGACGCGGCTTTCCTGTCCAAGCTGGATCGGGTTGCCCTGCTGTCCAAAGCCGATCAGGTCACCAGCATGATCTATGAACTCCCTGAACTGACGGGCATCATGGGTAGGGAGTACGCGCTGCAAAGTGGCGAACCCAGGGATATCGCCGCCGCTCTCTACGAGCAGTACCTTCCCGCCGCTGCAGGAGGAGAGCTGCCCAGAGGCGAACTGGGAGCACTGCTCGGTATCGCAGATCGTATGGACACGATCGTGGCATGCATGAGTGTCGGCCTGGAACCGACAGGTTCACAGGACCCCTATGCCTTGCGGCGGGCAGCCAGATGCATCAACGAGGTGCTCTGGGGGCTGAATATCGACCTGAATCTGGGGACGCTGATCGAGGAAGCCTGCACACTCGTGGGCGGTTCCGCAGAAACCCGGGAGAAGGTCCGTGCCTTTCTGCAACAGAGACTGCTTGTCCAGATCAAACAGAAGGACATCAGCCATGACTCCGCCACAGTAGCTCTCGCCGTGGCCCCCCTGCGACCTGTCCAAACCCTCGCCCTGGCCAAGACACTCGAATCGGTGCGGGACAAGGAGTGGTTCCAGGGCCTGGCTCTCTCGGCAGGCAGGGTTGGGAATATCTTGAGCAAGGCGGAACCCGTACCTCAGGAATACGATGCCGCTCTCTTTGATGAAGAGGCGGAACAGGCCCTCCACAGCTCTCTTGATGAGGTCGCCGACGAGGTCAACAAGGCTGTGGAGCAGAACAGGTGGCAGCTGCTCATGGAACAACTCGCCCAGCTGGAACCACACATCTCGCGTTTCTTCGACGAGGTCATGGTGATGGACCAGAACGCAACGAAACGTCAAAACCGCCTCGGACTCCTGTATCGGGTCAAACGTCTGTTCGATCAGATTGGCGACTTGGGGCGGATGAAAACGAAATAAGCGCAGCGAAGGCTCAGTCGTTGTTTTCTTACCGCCGTTGAACCGTTACAATAGGGAGGGATGTAGCTGAGGCTTCATCTCTCCTTTATTTTGCATACTCGAAAGGAGAAGAGTATGTCGCTAAAAATCTTTGTGGTTTCGGACTTTACCGGAGAGACAGCGGAACATGTCGCCAGAGCCGCCGCCAGTCAGTTCGGACGGGGCGCCACCACCATTTCACGGTACAAGTATGTCAACACCGTGGAACGAATGCAGCACGTGCTCGAGGAGGCCGTTGCCGAGCGACCTGTGATCATCTGCACGCTGGTGGATCAGCAGCTGCGCCAGGAATTCGTCACCAAGGCCCAGGAGCTGGAGCTGGACCTTGTAGACCTTTTGGGGCCGATCCTGGATATCCTCGAGTCGCGTCTCGAAAGCCCACCCCTGGAGACCCCGGGGCTTCTGCGGCGTATGGACGAAGAATACTTCAGGAGAGTCAAGGCGATAGAGTTTGCGATAAAATGTGATGATGGGCGTAGCCCCGAACTGCTCAGTCAGGCGGATGTCATCATCATCGGTGTATCCAGAGCGAGCAAAACGCCGCTTTCCATGTATCTCGCCCAAAAGGGATTTATGGTGGCGAACATCCCCCTTTTCCCGGAGATGACACCCTCGGAGGAGCTTTTCGAGGTAGATCCCAAACGCGTCATCGGTCTGACCATCAGATCGGAGAAACTGATGCAAATCCGCAGGGAACGACTCCGTGTCATGGGTCTTGAAGCAGACATATCGACCTATGCACAGTGGGAACGTATCGAAGAGGAGCTGCGGTACGCCAAGAACATATTCAGACGCATCGGCTGCCCTGTACTGAACGTGACCAACAGAGCGACCGAAGAGACGGCACAGGAGATCATCGATGTGATTCTGGAGCCTGCCGGAAGGCAGAGTCCTGCATAGGGGGGAAAAGACATGTGTGCACGTACCAAGTATATCTACCGGTTTGCAGAGGGCGACGCATCCATGAAATCGCTGCTGGGAGGAAAGGGGGCCAACCTGGCCCAGATGATGCAGCTGGGCCTGCCCGTTCCTCCTGGATTCATTATCAGCACGGAGGCGTGCAACCGCTTCCTGGAAAACCCCAACGCCCTGATGGAGGAGATCTGGCAAGGCGTACAGAGCCACCTTCGTGAGCTCGAAAAGGAGACGGGAAAACGTTTTGACGGCGAAGGAACGCCCCTTCTGGTCTCGGTGCGTTCCGGCGCCGCGATCTCCATGCCCGGTATGATGGACACGGTGCTCAACCTGGGGTTGAACGACCAAAGTGTGCAACGGCTTGCCGATGTCGCTTCCGACGAACGATTCGCCTACGACAGCTACCGCCGCTTTATCCAGATGTTCTCCGACGTGGTGCTGGGCATCGACGCGGAGGAGTTCGACTTTCTCATCACGCAGAAAAAGCGGGAACTGCAGCTTGACTTCGACTACCAGATGCCCGCCGGGGCCTGGAAAGAGTTGATCGAAAAGTTCAAGACCATCGTCAAGTCCAACACAGGCTCGCCATTCCCTATGGACCCCTGGGACCAACTCTACAAGGCGATCGAGGCGGTCTTCAACAGCTGGAACACCCAGCGCGCCTACACCTACCGCAACATCAACAAGATCCCCCACGATCTGGGTACGGCGGTCAACATCGTTTCCATGGTCTTCGGAAATCTTGGCAACGACTGCGGAACCGGTGTCTGCTTCACACGAAACCCCTCGACGGGGGAACCGAAGCTCTACGGCGAGTTCCTGATCAACGCACAGGGAGAAGATGTAGTGGCGGGGATACGCAACCCCGAGGATATCCAGCAGCTCAGCGATGAGATGCCGGAGGTGGCCCGGGAGCTGACGCAGACAGCACAACAGCTGGAGAGCTACTACAAGGATGTGCAGGATATCGAATTCACTGTGGAACGGGGCAAACTCTATCTGCTCCAGACCAGGAACGCCAAGCGTACCGCCCGGGCCGCCGTCCGGATCGCCGTGGACATGCTGGACGAAGGCGTGCTGCGGGGGGCCGAGGCCGTCCACCGCGTGACACCGACTCAGGTCGAACAGCTTCTGCACAAACAGGTCGATCCCGATGCGGACATCACCGTTCTCGCCAAAGGCCTTCCCGCGTCACCGGGCGCCGCCGTCGGCAAGGTGGTCTTCGATCCCGATGACGCGAAAAATCAGGGCGAAGCCGAGGAACAGATCATTCTGGTCCGCCCCGAGACAACACCCGACGATATCCACGGTCTGTTCGCCTCACAGGGGGTTTTGACCAGCCGGGGCGGCATGACAAGCCATGCCGCCGTGGTCGCCAGAGGCCTGGGAAAACCCTGCGTCTCGGGCTGCGATGCGCTGGAAATCGACCTGAAAAACGAACGGTTCACGGTTGGAGAAACGGTCGTCAAGAAGGGGGAAACCATCACCATCGATGGAACCGAAGGAACGGTGATGCTCGGCGAGGTGCCACTGGTCCAGCCCTCCTTCGACGAAGACTTCCGAAAGCTTCTGCGGGAGGCAGACAAGGTGGCCAGACTTCAGGTATGGGCGAATGCCGACACCCCCGATGACGCCGCCAAGGCAAGGGACTTCGGCGCCGTTGGAATAGGGCTCTGCAGAACGGAACACATGTTCATGGCCCAGGAACGCCTTCCGGTGGTGCAGCGGATGATCATGGCCGACAGGAAAGAGGATCGTATCACCCACCTCAATGAGCTGGAGGCAATGCAGACGGAAGACTTTACCGGCATCTTCCGGGCCATGGAGGGCTTCCCCGTAACGGTACGGTTGCTCGATCCCCCGCTGCACGAGTTCCTCCCCGACGAGGTGGAGCTCCGCGAAGAGTTGCATTCGCTGGAAAACGATTCTTCGGCGGATGCCGAGACAAAGAGGAATGAACTCCAGAAGAAACTCGACAATGTCCTCACGTTGCAGGAAGCCAACCCTATGCTCGGTTTCCGGGGCTGCCGGCTGGGCATCATCTACCCTGAGATCTACGAGATGCAGGTTCGTGCGGTCATGACAGCCGCCTGCACGCTGCATAAAGAGGGGCGGAAGGTGATTCCCGATATCATGCTTCCCTTGATCGGAACCCGGGAGGAGATGCGCCGCCTTCGGGAAGCCGTAGAGGAGACAGTGAAGACAGTTCTGCAGGAACAGAGGATCACCGACCTCACCTATCTGATCGGAACAATGATCGAGGTACCCCGGGCAGCGCTTGTGGCCTCGGAGCTTGCCGAGTTCGCCAGTTTCTTCAGCTTTGGGACCAACGATCTGACCCAGACAACCTTCGGGTACTCCCGTGACGATGCAGAGGGCAAATTCCTGGCCGAATACGTCAGACAGCACGTTCTCGACAATAATCCCTTCCACAGCCTCGACGTTTCGGGGGTCGGACGCCTTATGCAGATTGCCGTCGAAGAGGGGAGACAGACCCGCAAGGATATCCAGCTGGGTATCTGCGGCGAGCACGGAGGCGACCCCGACAGCATTACATTCTGCCACCAGCTGGGCCTCGACTATGTCAGCTGCTCCCCCTTCCGTGTACCTGTAGCCAGACTTGCAGCCGCCCAGGCCGCCGCCGAACCGGCATAGGAAAACAGAGCAACCCGGCAAGCCAATGAGCAAGGCAAACCGCGCAGGGCCCGTTGTACCCGGGCCCTGCCAATGAGGTGATATGCAGGATGAATCTGCGGACACGGTGGGAACAGCTCGAAGCGGAGATCCTCTCCCCCTGGGGGACAAAGAGCGCGGAGACCCGCGGGAGGGCACGCGAGGAACCGGAATGTACGGTGCGTACCGCCTTCCAGCGTGACCGGGACCGTATCATACATTGCAAATCCTTTCGGCGCCTCAAACATAAGACCCAGGTACTGCTGCTCCCCGAGGGCGACCACTACCGGACCAGATTAACCCATACACTGGAGGTCGCGCAGATCGCACGGACCATCTCAAGGGCACTTGGGTTGAACGAAGACCTTACCGAGGCCATCGCCCTGGGCCACGATCTGGGCCATACGCCCTTCGGACATATGGGGGAACGGACGCTCCGGGAGCTTGCGGAGGAATATGGGCTCCCCCCATTCCGCCATGCCGCACAGAGCCTTCGGGTAGTGGAACACCTGGAAAAGAAAGGACAGGGACTCAATCTCACCTGGGAAGTACGTAATGGAATCCTCTACCATTCCAAAGGTCAGATAAACGTGCGCCATGGCTTTACGCAGAACGTTCCGGCAACCCACGAAGGCTGGGTGGTCCGCATTGCTGATTCGGTGGCCTACCTCAATCACGATCTGGACGATGCGCTGCGGGGAGGAATTCTGCGTACAGCCCAGGTACCCTCCGGGATTATCAGAGATCTGGGAGACAGTCACGGCGACCGGATCGATACGATTGTTACCGACATCATTCAACAGAGCGGAGCGGAAGGCATAACTATGAGCGCCCCGATCATGGAGACCGTCGAACAGCTGCGGCATTTCCTCTACGAACAGGTCTATTCGGGGCAACGGGCCAACAGGGAACGCCCCAAGGTGCGGCACGTCCTGCGGACACTGTTTTTCCATCTCCTCCAGGGAGAGAGCAGGGAGACAGCTACGGCCATACAGGAGCTCATCGATTTTCTTTCAGGCATGACGGACCGTTACGCTCTCCACTACTTCCAGCAGATCGCCATGCCATCCCCCTGGCCGCTACAGCGGTTCCCGGACTGAGGGTCTAGTTGGAAAGCCCGTACTGCTGCAACAGGTCCTGATAGCGCTTTTCCACCTGCGAAGCCGGACTGGGATCGGATTGGTAGGCATCCTGTTGCAGAGAGGGAACGGCATCGTCCGGAATATCCTGTTTCTGCACCTGTCCATGCCGCTGTTCCGCCGGGATATTGGGTGCCTGCGCAACCTCGATAGAATACTTGGCCATCTTCGTGTCGTCGTCATCGATAAGATAGAGTTTCGGTGCATTGGTATCCTGCTCCGCCAGAAAGAAGTCGCCTCCATGCAGGGGGCAGCTTGATTCCGGCACTTCCTCCTTCGGGAGCAGCAATTGGAGCGATGAACACTGGGGGGTCGCAAGAAACCCGGTTTCGGTGCAGATCGAAACGGATTCATCGATGCTCTCCTGACCTACAAAGGAGGAAGGGAGATCGAGGATCTCGATAGCCTGGCTGACGAACTCCTTCCATACCGGTGCGGCAATCTTCCCTCCCGTAGCCTTGTAACCCAGCTTCGAGTGATCGTCCTTTCCCGCATACACGGCGACGACCAGCCCCGGTGCCCCTCCTACAAACCAGGCATCGATAAAGCCATTGGTCGTCCCCGTTTTCCCGAAGGTATACTGTTCTGGGATACGGGCCCGCCTTCCAGTCCCCTGGAGCACTACCTGGCGGAGCAGCGAACGCATCGTGACGGCATGCTGCGGATCAATGGCCGCCACGATGGAAGGCCCGTTTTGCTCAAGCATCTGCCCTTCCGAGGTCCGAATCTTCTGGATCGCATAGGGCGTCACCTTGTACCCCCCATTGGCAAAGGCACAGTAACATCGAGCCAGCTCAAGAGGCGTGATACTTGCGGAACCCAGCGCCACGGAAAGATCATGGGGGAGATGGGGGGACGTGATCCCCAGTTTGCGGGCCATGGTAATGACCTTGTCAATGCCTGTGAGATTGGCCACCCGAACCGCGACAGCGTTGTAGGAATGCACGAGACCATTGGCGATGGTCATCTCGCCATGGAATTCCCCACTGTAATTACCTGGCTTCCAACCATTTCCGAATTCCAAAGGCGCATCCAGCACGCGATCAATAGGACGTATCCCCTCCTGAAGCGCCGCCGTGTACACAATCGGCTTGAAGGCGGAGCCGGGCTGCCGGAAGGCCTGGATCGCACGGTTGAACTTACTTTCGGCAAAGTCCTTCCCTCCAACCATGGCGAGGATCTCTCCGGTGCTGGGAGCAAGGGCGATCAGCGCCCCTTCCGAGTCGAGTTTGCTCACTGCCTCCTGGGCTACCTGCTGGAGCTCCAGATCCAACGTCGTTTCAACACGGAGCCCTCCTTCGTAAACCTGGTCGGTCCCGTAGGCGGGGAGCAGCTTTTTAAAAAGAAGATAGGAGGTAAAATAAGGGGCTCTCGAAGAAAGCAGTCCGACCTTGCGCTTCGATTCCTGGACGAGATGGAGATCCTGTTCCAGGGTACGGCGCATCTCCTGTGGATTGATGTAGCCGATATCCACCATCTGCTGGAGCACATAACGCTGCCGCTCCCGTGCACGCTCGGGATGCTTGAAGGGACTGAAACGCTCGGGGGCAGCGATCAAACCAGCGATCACGCTGGCTTGAGCCAGCGTCAGCGAGCCGGCGGGCTTGCCGAAGTATTGCTTGGCAGCAGCCCCAATACCCCAGGTCCCATGACCGAGATAGATGGTGTTCAGGTACATCTCAAGAATCTGTTCCTTGGAGAAGAGGCGTTCGATCCGCATGGCAAGAATGGCCTCTTTGGCTTTCCTGGTGATAGTCTGCTCTCTGGAAAGAAAGAGATTCCTCGCCAATTGCTGTGTTATCGTACTGCCCCCCTGATGTATTCCTCCCTTTTGTATATCAATCCAGAGCGCACGGAGTATGCCGGAGAAATCAAGCCCGCCGTGTTCGTAAAACGTGGCATCCTCGGCAGCGATGACAGCCTTGCGCAGCCAGGGCGAAATGGAGTGATAGGGCACCCATACCCTGTTTTTTTGGAACAGCGTGGCTATCTCTTCACCATCCCTGTCGTAAATGATAGAGGCAAGACTCGGCTTCTGCTTGATGATTTCATCTGTTGTGGGAAGATCCGCACTGATTTCCTTCACAAACAGAGCAAGCCATACCGACACAGCTCCAATAGCGATCAACACAAGGAGAAGCATCATAAGGAGGAAGCCGGAGAGCAAACCCCGGCGTTTTCTGGGGGGTTTCGACTGTGCGTGTCTTTCTTGTTCGCGTGAGGAAGGGGTCCTCTTTTGCCGCATGCATCCACCTCAACGATTTCCGCGTCTGAGTCCAGCAAGCCGGAATGTGTTGCAATATAGTGGAAATCAGCGGAATTATACCATAGCCATGCTATATGGTCGCCACGAACCGTGAAAGATTGTCCGTTCCCTAAAGCCAAATGCGCCGATCCGCCGGTTCAGACACAATCCGCCTGGTTGGAAGGATGCCGAGTATTCCCTGTCAAAGAGTGACGTCATCTCCCTTCCGGATCAAAGTGACACGATCACGGCCCGGTCACAGAGCGGATCGAGGAACTTGTTTCGCACTAGCCTTCATGCTATACTTCCTCATTGGTCACAGGTGGAATGCGGAACGATCGAAAGAGTGGGCGCGTCCCACTCTTTCTTTTTTCGCATACACCCAATATGCCTCGGTAGGGGGATAACTGATGAAACAAAAAAAGACACGAAAACCACTGCCTACTGATAGAGTATCTGCTCTGGTTGAAGAAATGGGTTATGAATGTGTAGAAATCAAGGCCCGCACTGAACAGGGCAGGAAGGTGCTCAGCATATTGATTGATACCCCTGACGGTGTCGGTGTGGAGGACTGCGAAACCGTCTCCAAACACATCAGCTCCTTCCTGGACGCCAGACCTGAGATCTTTGAGGCCCGATATTTCCTTGAGGTCAGCTCGCCGGGGGTAGAGCGACCGTTACATGGACCAAAGGATTTTTTGCGCTTTACCGGCAAAAAGGCGAGGCTGAGCATCTCCAGACAAGACAGCCCGAAAAAGCGGCGCCTCACGGGGGTCATCGTCGCTGCGGACAACACAGCCATAACGTTGCAACTCGACGACGGAACAGAAGAACAGATAGAGATCGGTCGCATTAACAAAGCCAGACTTGTTTTTGAGCAACCCTCGAAAGAGCGCTGGTGAAGGAGGGGTACGAAAAGATGTCTTTAGGTCGCGATTTCGTTCGGGCGTTAAGGCAAATAGAAGAGGAAAAGGGGCTGCCCACAGAAACCATCAAGGCGAGCCTGGAAGCCGCACTCGTGTCGGCGTACCGAAAGCACAAGGGCGGCAATCAGAATGTTGAGGTTCATCTCGATCTGGAAAACGGGGAGTTCTCGCTCCACGAGGTACGTCAGGTTGTCGAAGAGGTTGAACATTCCGACACGGAGATCAGTTTAGAGGAGGCCAGGGAAAAGGGGTACAATGACATCCATACTGGCGACCTCATCAGGATGGAGGTGTATCCCCAAGGTTTTGGCCGAATCGCTGCACAAACAGCCAGGCAGGTGATCATCCAACGTTTGAAGGACGCCGAACGACAGGTGATCTTCGACGAGTTTTCGGGACGCGTCGGAGAACTGGTGAACGGCATTGTCTTTAAAGCTGAAGAGGAACATGTCCTCGTACGCCTGAACGACCGAACAGAGGCAATCCTTCCACGTGATGAGCGCATTGTCGGAGAATACTATGCTCCGGGTCACCGAAAGAAATTCTATCTCCTGGATGTACGACGGACAACCAGGGGACCCCGTATCGTTGTCTCCCGCACCCATCCCGGCTTACTCCGCAGGCTTCTGGAACTCGAGGTTCCGGAAATTCAGGAGGGCACGCTTGAAATCAAGGGGATTGTACGGGAGGCAGGGGCGCGTTCCAAGGTAGCCATTCATACAACTGACCCAAATGTCGATCCCGTCGGCGCTTGTGTGGGGGCCAAGGGAGCCAGAATCAAGTCAATCGGCGAGGAACTCGGCGGCGAGCGCATGGATGTTATTATCTGGAACAACGATCCACTACAGTTTATCAAAAATTCCCTTTCTCCAGCTAAGGTGGTTAAAGTGGAGCCTGTGCTGGAAACGGAAAAGGCGGTTCGTGTATTCGTTCGCCCCGATCAGTTGTCCCTGGCTATCGGGAAGGCCGGACAGAATGTCAGGTTGGCGGCACGCTTAACCTCCTGGAAGATCGATATCAAGGTTTTGGAACCGGAACGGATGCCCACGCTGCAGGACCTCTTTGAGGATATCGTAAAGGGAGGCACCTCAAAGGAATGGGAAAACAAGGAAGAGGGGTAAGAAAACGTCGCCCCCGCACTTGTGCCGGCTGCGGGAGC
Source organism: Synergistales bacterium (assembly GCA_021736445.1). Taxonomy (NCBI): domain Bacteria; kingdom Thermotogati; phylum Synergistota; class Synergistia; order Synergistales; species Synergistales bacterium. Next base: position 20,652 of record JAIPGA010000012.1, read on the forward strand.
GAGCATTCCAAAAAAGAGATGATCCGGATAGTTCGAACCCCGCAAGGCGAGGTTCGGATCGACCCGACAGGGAAAGCGCCGGGAAGAGGCACCTACCTTTGCCGCGATCCCGAGTGTGTCAGGAAAGCTCGAAAGCGGAAAGCGTTAGCGCGCGCCCTCAAAACAGGGGTGCCGCAGGAAGTGTACAATATATTGCTAGAACATTATATGACAAGTCCAGCCCCTAACAGGGCAAAGGAAAGCCCGGATGAGTAACAATAACACACAAAGGATTCTTTCCTACCTTCAGCTTGCTACACGAAGCGGCAGCCTGATCATTGGTCAAGATAGAGTTATTGAGGCACTCCGGAAGGGGAAGAAACTCGAACTGTTCGTGACAACGGACTGCGCGGACAATGTGCATCGGAAGCTGTACGGGTATAGGCAACGGGGAGTCTGCACCGTTACGGTACTCCCAGTACGCCGGGATGCACTCCTACTCTCCCGCGGCAGGTCGGCTACACAGATCGCAGGTTTGCCGCACGGTCACGACCTGGTATCCCCTATCAAGACGTTATGTACAGAGGGAGGCGAACGCCTTGAGTAAAATACGCATTTACGAACTCGCTAAGCTGTTAGGAAAATCAAACAAGGAGCTTATGGAGATCCTTCACTCGCTAGACGTAGAAGTGAAGAGTCACATGAGTTCCATTGATACCGAAACCGCACAGCTTGTGGAAGACACTGTACTTGAAGCAGGAAAGCCATCGGTAGTGAAAGAGCATCAAAAAGAGGAAGAAACCCTCGCCGTGCCTATGGAAAGCACGGTTTCCGATGTCGCCGGCATCCTTGGTGTCAGCCCGGGGGAAGCTGTCAACACACTGATCCAGGATGGCATGATGGTACCGGCCAATGCTCCGGTTGACGAGTCTATCCTCCGCTCGCTCAGCCATGCCTTCGGGAAAAAGCTGGTCCAGTCAGCTGAATCGAAAAAGGGCCCTGAGGAAGAAAGCACCGAAGCAACCCCGGCAAAGACACTGAAGGAGAGACCATCGGGGGAACACCTTGGACCAAGGCCGCCGATCGTCACCGTAATGGGCCACGTTGACCACGGAAAGACAACGTTGCTGGATTATATCAGGGAAACAAAGGTTGCTGACGCCGAAGCCGGCGGCATTACCCAACACATCGGGGCCTCTGTGGTGCAACATGAAGGCGGTACAATCGTCTTCCTCGACACGCCTGGACACGAGGCCTTCACCGAAATGCGCTCCCGGGGAGCACAAGTGACGGATATCGCCATTCTGGTCGTCGCCGCGGAGGATGGCCTGATGCCGCAATCGGTGGAAGCCATCAACCACGCTAAAGCCGCCGGAGTACCCATCGTTGTTGCTATCAACAAAATCGACAAACCCGAAGCCAACCCGGACAGGGTCCGCCAGCAGCTCTCCGAGCACAAGCTGATCCCGGAAGAGTGGGGCGGCAATACAATCATGATCGAGGTATCCGCCAAAAAAGGGATCGGGGTAGACCAGCTTCTGGAAATGGTCACCCTTACCGCCGAGATGGAAGAGCTGAAGGCCGATCCAACGGTAGATCCCAAAGGTGTTTTTATCGAAGCCCGGCTTGACAAGGGCAAAGGTGCCGTCGGCACTGTAATCGTACAGGAAGGCACCCTGATGCGCGGCGACATTATCCTTGCGGAGACCACCTGGGCCCGTATCCGAGCGATGATCTCCGACACGGGTGCACCTGTGGATACGGCAGGTCCGAGCACCCCGGTGGAGATCCTGGGCTTGAACGGTGTCCCGCACGCGGGAGAGCGATTCCATAAGGTAGCTCATGAAAAGGACGCCCGGGATGCCGTCAACCGCATGCAGCAGGAGAAGCGCGAACAGCAGGTTGTCAAGGCCAACAAACCAACCCTGGAACAGATCTACGAACAGATGCGGGAAGGGTCGATACCCCAGCTCAATCTGGTCATCAAGGCCGACGTCCAGGGATCTCTGGAAGCATTGAAGGGGTCCATTCAGAAACTGCCGACCGAAGAGGTGGGCCTGAATATCATCCACGAAGGCGTGGGACGGCTTTCCGGGTCGGACATCCAGCTGGCTTCCGTGTCGGATGCCATCGTCATCGGGTTTAATGTCCGTCCAGACTCGAATGCAAAAAAACTCGCAGAAAAAGAAGGTGTGCAGGTACGTCTGTATCGGGTCATCTACGACCTGATCGAAGATGTGCGGAGCGCCCTGGAGGGCATGCTTGCCCCGACAGTCCGGGAACATATCATCGGAGAGGCCGAGATCAGAGCGGTATTCAAGGTGCCCAAGGCAGGCAAGGTTGCGGGCTGTTACGTCACGAACGGTTCGATCCGCCGCAATGCAAAGGTGCGCATTGTCCGAGATGGTGTGGTTACCTGGGATGGGTCCCTGTCGGCCCTAAAGCGTTTCAAGGACGACGTCCGCGAGGTTGCGCAAGGGTACGAATGCGGAATGGACTTTGCAAACTTTCAGGACATTCGAGAAGGCGATGTTGTAGAAGCCTATGAGATGATTGAAGAGAAGCGCAATCTCGAATGAAGAGACACCCCGCATCGAACCGACCCTTCTTTGGGTACTATATTGCCGAGTTCACCGTCCCCTGGGCACAGACCAGGAAGGATAGGCGGCAGATCACACGATCTTTGACGGACCATCTCAGACGCGGGTGGAATGTCTCCGTGGCCGACCTGAGTCCCGACGAGTCCGTGACAAAGGGTGTGCTCTGCATTGTCAGCGCCGGAAGTGCCGAGGTTTCGTTGCGGGAGAAAATCGCAGCACTCGATGAGTACCTTGGCAGACGCGAGGACCAGGGGGATTTTGAAGTGTACCGAAGAGAACAAGGGGTTTTCCGTTATGACGAGTTTCAGAATGAAACGGATCAACAGTCAGCTACAGAGGGCAATCTCCGAAACCCTGCAGAGAAGGATCAAGAAGGGGCCGGCTAAGGAAGCGGTCATCACCGACGTGGAATGCTCCAAAGACCTCGCCCACGCGAAGGTGTTTTTTACTGTCATCGATAAACACAGGAGAGGAGAAATCAAACAGGCCCTGGAAGGGGTATCCGGTGTCTTGCGGGGGATGCTGGGCGAACATCTCCATCTGAGACAAATCCCGGAACTGCACTTTATTGTGGACGTTTCGGAGGAACGTGCCCGGGAAATCGACAGGCTGCTTGACTCCCTTCCCGAGACGCAGAGTCATTCCAAGAATGAGGAGACCGACGAAGATGTCTAGGCATGCTCCCAAGCAATCTGACCTTGCATCCATCATCAAAACAATGGAAACAGCGGATACCTGGCTTCTGATCAGCCACGAAAAACCCGACGGCGATACCCTGGGTTGCGCCGCTGCCCTCTACGAAGCAGCGCAAATGATGGGAAAAGGCTGTAGATGGATAGGGAAGAGCCCCATTCCTGCGGTTTTTTCCTTCATCAGGCATGTGGACTGTTACGAACAACGCTCCACACTCCCCAGCGATTTCCCCGGCCCCGAGGGATGCATCATCGTTGTGGATACCAGCACCCCTGACCGGGCCGTTGCAGGAATCCCGGAGGAGTGCGGGGGCAGGCCGCTCATCGTGATTGATCACCACGGCGACAATGCGGGGTACGGCACCATGGATCATGTCGACAAGGAAGCAGCGGCAACAGGAGAGATCATATGGTCTCTCTTTGAAAAGGCAGGATGGGGTGTTTCGAAGAGCCAGGCTGAAGCGCTCTATGTGGCGATCGCCACCGATACAGGTGCATTTTCCTTCAGTAACACCACACCCCGGACACACCAGGTTGCAGCGCAGCTTTTGCAATACGGCGTTCTGCCGGAAAAGATTGCACAGCACCTCTACTCGCAGGACAGTCTCGGGAAATTGCGACTCTGGTGCCGCGTGCTTGAACGTGTCGCACTGTGGGCAGGGGGCAGGGTTGCCTATATGGAGGTGCGTCAGGAGGACTTCGAGGCAACCCAGACAACACGCGATGACATCGAGAACCTCGTTAACGAGGCATTCCGTCTCCGTTCGGTTGAATTTGCCCTGCTTCTTACCGAAAACAGCGCCGAGACCCGGGCAAGCCTCCGCTCACGAACAGAGCTCTCGGCAAGAGCGATCGCCACCGAGTGGGGCGGCGGCGGTCATCTCCAGGCCGCGGCGTTTTCGACGGACACACCTATCGAGACAGTACGGAGCTCCCTGCGTGATCGGATTGAGATGGACTATGCTGAACGGGCTTCTCTGCCTCAATAAACCAGCTGGCTTGAGAAGCACCGATGCGGTTGCCTCGGTGCGGCGCAGACTTCCCAAAAAGACCAAAGTCGGTCATGCGGGGACCCTGGACTCACCGGCAGAGGGACTGCTCATTCTCCTGATTGGACGGGCAACCCGTCTGAGCCAGTATGTCATGAAACTCCCCAAATACTACAGGGCCACCATTCGGCTGGGAGCAGTGACCGATACAGACGATCGGACCGGCACGGTACTGGAAACAACCGTCGTCCCTCCTGAGGAAGAACTGCTGCGGCGGTTGAAAGCGACCCTGCCTGCCTTCCTCGGTGAAAAGGCACAACTGCCGCCTGCAATCTCGGCTGTCCGTGTCGGAGGGGAACGGGCCCATGCGTTACAGCGTTCAGGGAAAACCGTCCGGCTTACCCCCCGCCTTGTCTCGATCAACCGAATCGATTTTCTCGGCTACAACGCCGGAACAGAGACGCTGCAACTCGGGGTCCTCTGCGGTAAAGGGACATATATTCGAAGCCTCGCCCGGGATCTGGGAGAAGCGCTCCAATGTGGAGGGTATGTGGTGTCGCTTGAGCGTTCCAGCATAGGAGCATTCCGCAACGGTCAGGCGGTGTCCGTTGATGGACTCTGTTCTTCCCGGGAAGTGGAGCATTCCATGCTGCCGGTTCACACCCTGGCGTCCCAATTTACCCGGTTTGCACCGAGCTGGAACTGGCAGAAACCGCTGCGGAACGGATCGGCCATCCCTCTCTCGGGACTGACCAGAAAGGGCTGGGGATCGGTGACCTCTGATTCCCCGCTGGTGGTGGAAGGGGAAGACTGCTACGCCTTCGGCGCCCTCGACAGAACAGGACCAACCGTCACATTCCAGCCCGAGACCGTGTTGCACCTTGCAGGGGATCATGCGCGATGATTGCTGCCCTGGGCTCCTTTGACGGATACCATCTCGGACACCAACTCCTGCTTTCCCGGGCCTGTGCTATGGCAACCCGCAAGGGCAAGGAGTGGGGCGTTCTCACATTCGACCCGCATCCTCAGGAAGTTCTTTCGCCTTCTCCCTTCGAGCGCCTCTTCCTCCCCAAAGAACAGAGAGCGCTTCACCGCATGTTTTCCGTTCCCCGCGTTGCGTACATCCCCTTTTCCCGGGGTTTGGCGGATTGCACGCCGGAACACTTTCTGGAATACATCGAACACAACCACGAGGTAGAGGGGTTAGTGGTAGGTCACAATTTCTGTTTCGGCCGGGGACGATCTGGCACGGTTGATTTCCTGCGCTCTGCCTGTCAGCAGCGCCAGTGGAGTCTGGACATCATTTCCCCGGTAGTCGTAGGGGGAACGCAGATTAGCAGCACCCGCATTCGGAAACTTGTGACCTCAGGAAATGTCACGGCTGCAAAACAGTTTCTGGGATACCCTTTTTTTCTCTACTCCTCTGTCGTTGAAGGGGATCAACGCGGTGCCGGTCTCGGTTTCCCCACGGCAAATCTCTTCGTACCGGAAGGAAAAGCGCTCCCACCAAGTGGCGTATACGCCTGTGCGGCAGGCGTTGACGGATCCTTTCTCCCCGCCGCGGTCAATGTTGGGTTCAATCCCACCTTTTTGGGACTCCGAAGCCTGCGTCTGGAAGCTCATTTACTCGACTTTGATGGAAACCTGTACGGGAAACACCTCTATATCTTCTTTTTGGAGCATCTCCGCCCCGAGCAACGATTTACATCCGTCAATGAGCTCAAAGAACAAATGGCAAGGGATTGCAGACAAGCACGGCACAGCTTTCTCCATTGGCGCACCTTTCAAAACCCGCTCACGGAAAAGCTTGTACGACAGTGACTGCCCCAGCCGGGGCCAGGCCGTCTTCGCCTACGTACGTCAGGACATACCGCCTCGTGGCCTTGTGTTTGCTCCACGCCTCGTGGTGCCGGCCAAAGAAGCGCCGCACGTGACAGCCGTAATCGTCTATTGTTCGCGGGGCGTATCCGTTCGCCCTCAATTCAAGCTGGAACTCATCCAGGGCCTCGTCTACTGTCATGGTGCACTCGTGGAGGCTTACAATCTGCGCCGCACTGCCTGTCATGTCAACCTTCCCCCCTCCAAAAAATGGGCTTCGGTAGAGACACGGCCACTTTTCCGCCGGGGGGCCTGGAACCGCGACGGCCTGCGGGGCAAAGAATGCCCGCGATGCTTGACACAACAAGCTTCATGCCGTTATAGTACCCATGCCAAACGGGCCCGTAGCTCAGCAGGATAGAGCGACGGCCTCCTAAGCCGTAGGTCAGGCGTTCGAATCGCCTCGGGCCCGCCAATAGTGGGAGAAAAGACATGAGGCTGAGATCGCGATCCAAGCGTACCTCGGCCTCTTCCGTTTTTCAATAAAAGCACAATACCATGTTAGCAGAAAGCGTGTGATTGAGGTGCCGTTCGTCAGAGCAAGGAACCTTGCTGTTATTGCGGTTGCGTTGAGCGTCCTCATTCTTGTTCTAGCTCCCGTTCCGATGCTTTCCATCGGCACACCTGACGGGAAGCTCTTCTTCCGGCGCCCCATCGCACCGGGACAGTCGATTGTACTCCGGTACATCCATTCCGTACAAAGGACACCAGTGGAGGACGAATACAAGGTGACCGGCGGCACCCTGTGGCAGTGGGAAGAACGGGTTGTCTCCCATAACGCCGGATTGCCCGTCGAGGCCTCTCCTCAGGGAACATTTCTACAAACCGATGAATGGATGATCTTCAGAGGGGGAGGAAACACGTTTTCACCCTTGTACTATAGAGTTGGAAATGAGAAACTAGGACGAAACAAACTTTTTGTACCGCCGTGTTGCGGATACGATCTTTACCAGCGCATTCCAAATGTGCTCCTTCGGATCGACGTAGGGTATCAGGTATTCCCCTGGGCAAGAACGCAGAACTTGTTCGAAGCAGCCCAATAAAATGGCTTTCGCTTCTCTCGAAAAGACAGGAACGCTTTGTGAAGGGTATCATCCCCGCTTTCAGAGAAAGCGTACAGGATAGATAGCTTTATACAGAATGGAGTGAGGTTGCGTGTCGGACAGCACGGAAAAATACGATGCAAATGGGGTTCTCCACGAACAGGGAGAGGATCAGATTGACCTCGACGAATTGCGTCGTCAATTTGACACTGAGGCGCGATACCGGTTGTTGGGTGGGTGGCAAGCATGGTTGATCACCATACTGTGTGTTGTCCTGGCCGGATTCCATCTCTACACAGCCGGTTTTGGTCTGTATCCCGCAAAGATCCAACGCTCGTTCCATATAGGCATGATTCTGATGCTCGTCTTTCTTTTGTATCCCGGATTCAAAAAATCAAACTCGGCAAAAATACCATGGTATGACTTCGTACTTGCGGCAATCGCTTCTCTTGCCTTTTTCTATCATGTCTTCTTTTATCAAGAACTCAATATGCGCCCCGGTCTGCCGACTACAGCCGATATTGTTGTGGGCTTCGTGGCCATCGCCATGTTACTTGAGGGAACCAGACGGGTGTCAAACCCGGTCCTTCCTGTGATCGGCATCCTGTTCATCCTCTACTGCTACTACGGACGCTATTTCCCGGCTCTCTTCGCACATCGAGGATACAATACGCTCCGCATTATCAACCACATGTACCTGGGAACGGAAGGTGTCCTCGGAACACCGCTACAGGTGTCGGCAACCTTCGTGTTCATGTTCATCACCTTCGGGACATTTCTGGAACAGACAGGGATGGGCCGCTTTATCATCGACCTTTCCATGGCGCTGGCCGGCCACTCAACAGGAGGCCCGGCAAAGGTGGCCGTCATCAGCTCCGGTTTTATGGGTTCCATCTCGGGCTCTTCTGTGGCGAATGTCTGCACAACGGGTATGTTCACGATTCCACTCATGAAAAGTGTGGGCTACCGTCCCCACTTTGCGGGGGCGGTCGAAGCCGTGGCATCCACAGGAGGGCAGATCATGCCGCCGATCATGGGAGCGGCGGCGTTCATCATGGCCTCCATGATGGAGGTTCCCTATCTGCAGGTCGCGGCGGCAGCCATTATTCCCGCCTTTCTGTACTATTTCGCCGTCATCGTACAGGTACACCTTGAAGCAACGCGACTGGGGCTGCGGGGCCTTCCCCGGGAACAGCTGCCGAAGTTTGGTCCGCTGCTGAAAGAGCGGGGACACCTCTTGATTCCCGTTATCGCGATCGTCTACTTCCTCGTCACCGGACTCACCCCGCTGAAAGCGGCCTTCAACGGCATATTGATCACCGTAGCCATCTCCATGCTGCGCGCTGACACCCGTCTGACCCCCAAGAAACTCCTCATCGCACTGGAGCAGGGAGCCAGGAACGCTCTGGGGGTCGCCTGCGCCTGCGGCACGGTCGGTATTATTGTGGGTACCGCAACACTCACGGGTCTGGGACTCGCGCTGGCCAATGCTATCGTTCAGATCTCCGGCGGTTTGATGCTCCCCACGCTGATGCTCACCATGGTCGCCTGCATACTGCTCGGCGCAGGTCTGCCCACCACGGCAAACTTCATTGTCACCAGTACCATGGCGGCTCCGGCACTCTTCAAGCTCGGCGTCCCGCCCATGGCGGCCTATATGTTTGTCCTGTATTTCGGCATCGCCGCGGACCTGAGTCCTCCTGTCGCACTGGCGGCCTACGCAGGTGCGGGCATTGCGGGTGATGATCCGATGAAAACGGGGATAACGGCGGTAAAGCTGGCTCTCGCCGGATTCCTGATCCCATACATCTATGTCTTCAATCCTATGCTCGTTCTGGTGGACGTCGAGCCTGTCCGTTTTGCCGTTGCCCTGATAACCGCCTTAGTCGGAGTGTTCCTCCTGGGTATGAGCACCATCGGGTTCTACAAGGTTCATGTCCCCTACTGGCTGCGGGGTATCGCGATGGCAGGAGCCCTCTCTCTTCTCATCCCCGGCTGGATGAGCGATATCGGTGGGCTTTCCGTCCTGGTCATCGTTCATTTCGTCCAAACACTACGTGCAAAGCGGGCGAAGCCGACAACGGGATAACTGCGCACAGATCGCGCAGCCGCAAGAAGCACGGCAAAGGCTCGATGAGTGACATCGTCTGTCAAGAAACCAACGCTTCCATGCCGTCCCCTCTGCTCCTGAGGGGACGGCTAACCGTAATCTGAGGGGGACTTGTAGTGGCTCAAGATTTCAAAAAAACGTTAAATCTCCCCAAAACAAAATTTCCTATGCGTGCAAACCTCGCTAAAAGAGAGCCGGATTTTTTGAGTTTTTGGGAAAACGAAGATATATACAACAAGCTGAGAGAAAAAAACACGAACAACGAAACCTTCATACTGCATGATGGTCCGCCCTACGCCAACGGAAACATTCATATTGGCACAGCCTTTAACAAAATATTGAAGGATTTCATACCTAAATACAAGTGGATGCGCGGATACTACGCTCCCTATGTCCCAGGCTGGGACACACACGGGTTGCCCATTGAACTCCGTGTGTTACGGGAGAAAGGCATCACCAAAGAGGAAATCCCCGGGGCAACCCTCCGCTCCCAGTGCCAGGCCTATGCGGAGAAATACATCGATGTACAGCGCGAGGAATTCAAACGCCTTGGGGTGCTTGGCGAGTGGGGGAATCCCTACCTCACCTTCCGTCCGGAATACGAAGCGACCCAGCTGGAAGCATTCAGCGATATGGCGGAAAAAGAGCTCATCTACAAAGGTTTGAAATCCGTCTATTGGTGCACCGATTGCCAGACGGCGCTCGCTGCGGCAGAGATAGAATACGAAGACGAGTCGTCCACCTCGATCTATGTAGCCTACCCCCTTCTGGATATCTCGGATCGGTTTCCTTCGCTGGCCGGCAAGGAGGTATCGGTACTCATCTGGACAACAACAACCTGGACGCTTCCAGCAAGCCAGGCTGTTGCGATACATCCTGCCCTCACCTATGGCTTCTTCCCCACAGAGGACGGGCACATCTATCTCTTCGCCAAGGAACTCCAGGGAAAAATGGAGCGGATCTCCGGACTGGAGTTCGGCCAGCCTCTGCTCACGGTCAAGGGGAAAGAACTCGAGCTGGCCATGACAAGACATCCCTTTTACGACGACAGGGAGCTTCCCATCGTTCTGGCCGATTATGTCCAGCTTGATCAGGGAACAGGCTGTGTCCACACCGCGCCAGGTCACGGTGTGGAAGACTTCGAGACAGGCATGCGCTACAACCTGGTAGTAGCGAATCCCGTTGATTCGAAAGGGGTATTCCTCCCCGATACGCCACTGGTTGGCGGCAAGGATCTCTCCGATGGCGCCGAGGTCATCCTCGATGAACTCAGGACAAGAAACCGTCTTCTGGGAACAGAAAGGATTGTCCATTCCTATCCACACTGCTGGCGTTGCAAACAGCCGGTGATCTTCAGAGCCACCGAACAGTGGTTCGTCTCGGTGGCGCAATTCCGGAAGCAGGCGCTGCAACAGATCGACAACGTACAGTGGGTCCCGCACTGGGGACAGGACCGTATCATGAACATGGTCCGGGACCGGTCCGACTGGTGTATCAGCAGACAGCGTGTCTGGGGTGTCCCGATCCCCGCGTTCTACTGTTCCGACTGTGGCGGATTGGTGTTGACGCCAGACCGGATCAGACGTGTGGCGGACAGGGTACGCAAAGAAGGCAGCAATATCTGGTGGGAGTTGAGTCCCCGGGATCTGCTGGGCGACCTGGCCAGCTGTCCGGCCTGCGGGTCCACGAAGCTGAGAAAGGACACGGACATCATGGATGTCTGGTTCGATTCGGGCGTCAGTCACCTCTCGGTACTGGAGAACTGGCCCGACCTCTCCTGGCCGGCTGATATGTATCTGGAAGGGAGCGACCAGCATAGAGGCTGGTTCCAGACCTCCCTCCTCACCTCCGTAGCGATTCGGGGAAGGGCACCCTACAGAAGCGTTCTCACCCACGGCTTCATCGTGGACGGTGAAGGACGGAAGATGTCAAAATCCCTGGGCAACGTCATCGCCCCCCAGGAGATCATCCAGAAATACGGCGCCGATATCCTGAGGCTATGGGTTGCGTCCACGGATTATCGCAATGATGTCCGGATCTCGGACAGCATCGTCAAAAACCTCGTCGAGTCCTACCGTCGTATCAGGAATACCGCGCGCTTTATGTTGGGGAACCTTCGCGGCTTCTCCCCCTCGGATATCCTTCCCTACAAAGAGCTGACGGAGATCGACCAATGGATTCTCTCCAAGTTGCAACGCGTCATCAGCAAGAGCACACAGAGCTTCGACCGTTACGAGTTCCATGTGCCCACCTTTATCATCCATCAGTTCTGTGTCAACGAAATCAGCTCCCTGTTACTGGATACCGGAAAGGACAGGCTCTACTGCGAGCACCCCTCCAACACCCGGAGGCGGAGTGCTCAGACGGTGATGTGGTATCTGCTGGACGCCCTGACACGGATGCTGGCCCCGGTGTTGAGCTTCACCGCCGAAGAAATCTGGCAGTATCTCCGCAAAATCGATCCGACTATGCAGGAAAGTGTCCTTCTGGCGGATTGGCCCACTATCTGGGAACAGGCGGATGACCGAGCACTTGAAGAAGAATGGGAAACACTGCTTTCCTATCGAGGAGCGGTGAGCAGAGCACTGGAGCAAGCGAGAAGCCGGGAAATCATCGGACATCCCCTCGAATCGAGGATTACCATCGACGGCGATGGAAAAACAATGACATCCATGCAGAGGCGGGAACCCAGCTTCTGGGAAGAGCTGTGCATCGTTTCCCAGATGGCGTTTGCGCCCCCCGCCGCATCAATGGAAAGGTTTGAAGACGAACAGACAGGCCTGATCATCGGTATTGGCCCGGCAAAAGGCGAAAAGTGCCCCCGTTGCTGGCGATTTACCGAACAGGCCTCGGCGGATGGACTCTGCCCGAGATGTGCCGAAGTCATGGAGAGGCTCTCTTCGGAAGAACGGCTCGACTGAGTGACAAACCGCTTGGTACAACGATATCCTGACGTATAATGGGTACGGTGCATACCGTACCCATTAGCAGTTTGAGAGGAGGGCGTTCCTCGAATGGACTATGAAGCTCTGAAACAACGGCTGCAGCATGCGCATGCGCACAATCACGGACTTTTGCAGCAAATTGAAGAGCAGGTGGCAGCGGATGACACAGGGGATCCCCCCTTTCTTGATTCCGAACATCTTGGAGAGGGTGCCTCCTACCTGGCCAGCAGGGAAAGCGATATAGGTAATGTCGCCACACTCAGGCACGTACTCCGCGAAATCGAACACGCCCTCCATAAGATTGCTCACAAACCGGGTGAGGTTGGATACTGTGAAATCTGCCGCAAGGAGATCAGTGAAGAGCGGCTGAGGGTAAAGCCGTGGGCCCGTTACTGCAGCTCCTGCCGGAGCAAACGGGAGCAGAGGAGGTAGATCCTACGACGTTCGTTGGAAAAGACAGCTCTGTGCTGAATACAAACGAAAGAGAAAGCGGTTTCGATTCTACCGGAAGATCGGAACAGGAGGCTCAGGACTTTGAGCAAATCGGCCTCACTGTGGGTCGAAAGGATAAGACAAAACGACTGGATGTGGTCGTTGCAGAGAAGCTGGAGATCTCGCGTTCCCGTGCCGGCCGGCTCATCCGAAACGGGAATGTACACACCAGCCCTGCGTTTCCAGTCAAGCCCTCACTGAAATGCCCCTCTGGAACCCGGGTTACCGTCGAGTTCCCCCTCCTGTCCGAATTCCAGCTGGAAGCAGAAGAGGTCCCCTTTCAGGTTGTCTATGAAGACGAAGACTGTGTCGTTGTGGACAAACCGGCCGGTGTTGTCGTCCATCCGGCCCCAGGAAACTGGCATGGAACGCTGGTACAGGGGCTGCTCCATCGTTTCCCGGATCTAAAAGACTGGGGCAATCTGCGACGGCCCGGTCTGGTGCACCGACTCGATGCCGGAACCTCAGGTCTTCTGGTCATCGCGCGGAATCAGTACGCCCAGGAGGAGCTGGGACAGGCCTTTCGGCTCCGCCAGGTGGAAAAGCACTATCTCGCTCTGGCGTGGAAGCGTGTGCAGTGGAGGGAAAAAACAGTGGCCCTTCCCTTGGGACGGGACCCGCACAACCGTATCAGGATGACGGTCATTTCCTCGGGAAAGGCCGCAAAAACAGGATTCCAGCTATTGCGCTATGCCGGGAAAACCTCCCTGCTGCAATGCAGGCTCCATACCGGACGCACCCATCAGATCCGTGTGCATTGTGCGGCACAGGGACACCCTCTTGTGGGGGACAGACTGTACGGACCGGAGTTCCCACGGCTTCTAGATTTTGAAAGGCTTTTTCTGCATGCATGGAAACTTGGGTTCCGCCACCCTCGAACCAATCGCTTCCTCCAATTCAGATCGCCCCTCCCTCCGGAGCTGATTGAGCGTCTTCAAGCATTTTGAGCGCTCCGGTCGGTTCGGTAATCAGGGTGCTGTAGTCCTCATAGCGAACGTAGGCCGGGCCGCCCCCTGGAATGTGCCGGACATGCTTCCGCAGCGTATAGTCCACCGGCACGTGTGTGCTCTCCCGTGCTTTGCTGTAGTGCGCCGCAAGGGTGCACGCCAGCTCGACGGCGCCCGCTGGAAGGTCCTTTCCGTGAGGCTTGACGACAACGTGGGCCCCAGGGATCTCCTTGGCATGCGCCCAGATATCCTCTGGGTTGGCTAGAGAAAAGGTGACATAGCGATTTCCTTTTGCCGACAGCCCGATGTAGAGCTTCCCCCACGGAAACTCGTAGGAGAGATGCGGGGGGAGCTCTTTGTTTTTCCCCCTTCTTTTACTCCCCTTCTTCGTTCCCGCTGCTGCTCCAAACACCTCTCTCCGCAGCGACAGGAGGGGATCGGGATCCTCAAGCGCCTGGACGACAGACGCTTCCTCCTCCACGGCGGTGATCTCGCTATTGAGCCGCTGTTCCTCTTCTTCCAGGACCTTGCCGTATTTTTTGTGTTTTTTGTATTTCCTGAAATAGCCTTGCGCATTTTCAACGGCACTTTTTTGGACATCAATGGGGATGCAAACCTCGTTGCCTGGTTGATTCCAATCGGGAAGCGCCACCTCGCGGACACCCCTCGGAATCTGCTTGCTGTGAGCCAGAAGCAGCTCCCCGTACAAACGGAGTGTCTCACTCTGTTGGAAACGCCTTCTTTTGTTCGCCAGTCCCTTGCGTTGCTGCTCCACCGCTCTGTGTCGCCTGTTGAAGTAAAGCAACAGTTCCTGCCTGTAGGCCCGGGCGCGGCGATCAAGCATAGGGACCGCTGTTATCTCGCTACTCTCGGAAAGGGCATCGTTTTCCTCCACTCTTGCCTGGGGCAGCAGAACAGGGAAAGCGGTGAGATAGCCCTGGGGCAAGAGTTGCGGAAACAGGGCATCCGAGGGGGTCTCCGGATCAGAGGTGCGTTGCAGCGCAACGTACCATCGTTCCGCGGAGAATGCAGACCAGTAGGCACGAATATGCCGGAGCAGGGGTTTCCCGAATCCATTCAGAGAGAGGAACGCTTCCGGGGAATCTTCGGTAATGTTCTCCAGAAGGGTCCCTTCGAAAGGTGGGGGAGGGGTGTAGCCGATGCCGGGGTGGATGCTTCGATAGCGGTTGATATCAGGGTAGACATGCTTGGCCGATTCAATGATGTTGCGACTGCCGTCAAGAAGAATAAGATTACTGTACCGACCTGTAGCTTCGAGTATAAGATACAGGGAGCTCTGAAATCCCGCCCCGATCGTCTTCCGGAAGTGGAGTTCCACCACCCTGTCCTGCTGGAGCTGCCGTGATCCCGTGCACAGGGTGCTCAGGAGATGCGCACGCAACGCAGGCAACAGCGGGGACACACCCGGGGTGTGTCGCTCCAGTTTCTCGATCATCTCAGGTCGAAGAGCGGCAATCCCGTATCCCTCTGTATCCCAACTGAGCAAGAGATGTCTTTCAGCGGCAAACGAAAGGACAACCCAGCGGTCTCCGCCCCGAAGACGCTGCACCTTGCGGGGTTTGGGGAACCACCCTTCCAATTCGCGGCACCACTGCGTCACAAGTTCCGGTCCAAGCGCCATAGTCGCCTCCTCCGCACAGTCCCTGTTCCCTGGGATTCCCAGGCAGGGGTGCATGAAGAAATCAGCCTAGCATGCAATTCCGGCCTTGACAAGGTTCCGCTCCCTCTCTACAATTACCGTCGTCGCTCGTGGGGCTGTGGCGCAGTGGGAGCGCGTTTCCTTCGCACGGAAAAGGTCGGGGGTTCGAATCCCCCCAGCTCCACCAACAATACGGGGCGTAGCGCAGTCTGGCTAGCGCACCTGCTTTGGGAGCAGGGGGTCGAAGGTTCGAATCCTTTCGCCCCGACCATGGATGTTGTGTGCGGGAATAGCTCAGTGGTAGAGCAACTGCCTTCCAAGCAGTAGGTCGCGGGTTCGACTCCCGTTTCCCGCTCCATCTTGGCTCCGGCCCCTTGACAGCCCAGGGGGCGCTCAGTATAGTGAGGGGCGCTTTGACATCAGCTGTGGCGCCCGTAGCTCAACTGGAAAGAGCAACGGACTTCTAATCCGTAGGCTGTGAGTTCAAATCTCGCCGGGCGCGCCAATCCGCACCTTTGATATGGTGAGCGTAGCTCAATTGGTTAGAGCGCTGGACTGTGGCTCCAGAGGCTGGGGGTTCAAGTCCCCTCGCTCACCCCAAGGTATACAGACAGGCGCCCGTAGCTCAGTGGACAGAGCGACGGACTTCGGATCCGTTGGTCGTGGGTTCGAATCCTTCCGGGCGCGCCAATGTGGACCGTTAGCTCAACTGGCAGAGCACCTGACTCTTAATCAGGGGGTTATAGGTTCGATTCCTATACGGTCCACCATTTATCTGCAAAGAAATACGCATAGCCACGTTCTAGAGGTTAAGCAGAAACGAAACCTTACCTATCATAGGAGCATCGACGTGTCTCGCTTTACCGCCAAATGTTTTGTGAATGGACCGTTAGCTCAACTGGCAGAGCACCTGACTCTTAATCAGGGGGTTATAGGTTCGATTCCTATACGGTCCACCAGAATGTCTGCGAGAGTGGTGGAATTGGTAGACACGTAGGATTTAGGATCCTATGGCTTAGCCGTGGGGGTTCAAGTCCCCCCTCTCGCACCAGGGAGATACCCTTGCAGAACCGGTATATAAACTATCGTTAGAACACATCGGTCGCCGGCATCGCTGGCGACCGATCTATCTATTGAGACTCGCTCTTTGTTAAAAGGGGGGCGCAAATGTCGCGTTTATTTAATTACACTAAAGTAGCTATAATAATTATTTTTTTTCATGTATGCTTTTTTTCAACCTTGCC
This sequence comes from Synergistales bacterium, assembly GCA_021736445.1. Lineage (NCBI taxonomy): Bacteria > Thermotogati > Synergistota > Synergistia > Synergistales > Synergistales bacterium. Next base: position 37,231 of record JAIPGA010000012.1, read on the forward strand.
CATAATGGCCAACAACAGAGCGACTGATCCCGCTGTAGCCACTTCAGAAGATTTATTGCAACTGCTTGTAGAAGAAATTAAACCTGAAAGACTCCACGTGATTGTTGATCATCCGCCCAACGGCAGCAATGTGATCGGACATCTCTACCTTGCTGCCAAGAATGCCGAACTCGGAGGGGTGCGGATAGCCTCCCTCGAGGTGGAGGCCATGGACGTCCAGCTTGCTCCGGTGGAAAACGACCGGAAGCAGGGCGCTCCTCCCAACAAATATAAAATTGAAAGCACGCTCCTGACATATTGCTTCGCCAAATTGACCGAAAAAGACTTAAATGACTCTGTCCACAAGAAACAGTTCGAAAACGATGAAGATCAATGGAAGGAGCTGTTGTTTGACTTTGGCTCGGAATCTCTCTACGCTAAAGGGTTAATTACAGTTGACTGGTTGTTTACCTTCGACGTCCTCCTCGAGTTGACAGGTGAACTGACGCTGGAAAGAGGGAAGGAAATATGGCTTTCCGACTACACACTTTCGGTCAACAATCGATCAGTGCCTCAGTTTGTCGCCAGAAAAGCAATCCAGCGGTTACAGCCGCTCCTGGATATGGATCGGTTTCCCTTTCCAGTCTTTCTCAAGCAGTTGGTCCTCACCGAGGAGGAACTGACCATCGCAACCAGAGCTCGTCCAGACCCGTTCCAGGGAATCTCGTTATTCCATCCATCCAGCTGGCGTCCGGAATCCGCGGCCACAGATTATGGGCAGGATAACCCAGAATAATTCGGGAATCGCCAGTTGACAGACATAGTGAAAAAGCCTACTATCCAGCGGATAGGGACATCTCTGACCAAGATCTCTCCGAACAAGCTTTGGATTTTGGTAGAGAAGAGATCTGAAAGGGGTTTACCACAATGCGATCCGAGATCATTTCACAAGAGAGCAACCAAATACGGCTGCACGCCGAGATTCCTGCCGACCAGTTCCAGCGTGCAGTGGAGAGTACAGTTCGTGAGCTTTCCCAGAAAGCCAACATCAAGGGCTTCCGCAAGGGGCACATCCCGCGTAAGGTGCTGGAGATGAACTACGGCAAACAGGCCATCTATAACGAAGCACTGGAGAAGGTGGTCCCCCAGGCAGTCCAGCAGCTGGTGGAGGAATACGAACTGGTGCTCCTGGAAGAACCCTCCTTCGACTTTAAGGAAGTCACGGAAGGAGAACCCCTTTCTTTTGACATAGACTTCGAAGTCCGCCCCGAGATCACTCTTCCTGCTCTTGAAGACATTTCCGTAACAAAACCGGGTGTCTCGATAACAGAGGAGGATATCGACCAGGCTATCGAGAGACTTCTCCAGAACGCAGCGGAAGGGAAGACCGTTGAAGGCAAGGCAGCCGAGGAGAACGACACGGTAGTGGTGTCCTACACTCCGGCTGAAGCAGGGGAGGAGGCAGAAGGACAAACCGCCCCGATCCAGCTCAATTCCCCGCAGCTTCGCCAGGAAGTCCGCGATGCGCTGATCGGAACCTCTGCAGGAGACGAGGTCCTTGTAGAGCTTGACGGAACAGAGGATGGCCAAGAGCCCAAATACCGTTTCACAGTCAATGAGGTACAGGAAGAGATTGTACCGGAACTCAATGAAACAACCATACAGCAGCTCACCAACAACGAGGCATCAACGGAAGCGGAGTTGCGGGAGCTGGTTGCCAGGAAACTGCACGAAGAAAGCGAACGGCGAACGATGGAGAGCGCTCGCAACGAAGCCTTTGAGATCCTCACCGAGAGAGCAGAGATCGACAGCATCCCTGAAAACAAAGTCGAGCAACAACGCAAACAGTTAGAGGAAAACGAGAAAAACCGCCTCAAAAACGAAGGAGGCATGACACTCGAACAGTACCTCGAACAGAAAGGTCAAAGCAGGGAGGAATACGAAGCCGACCTGCAGACCAATGCCGAGGCTCAGGTACGGAATGGCTTTATCATGGATGCCCTGGCTGACTCCCTTGATATAGAGGTGCTCCAGGACGATATCGACAGTGCCCTCCACGGCATGGCGCGACGGAATGGGCTTGAGCTGAAAAAGGTGTATGAAGCGTACCGTGATAACGAGCAGATGCTCAGAGAGTTGGTCCATAAACTCCGTATGCACAAAACGATGGACAAGGTAATGGAAGTGGTGGACATAGAGGAAACCCCGCCGGAGGAAGCGCATTCCGGCGAGGAAGAGAGTTGACGGCCCCAATCGACCCATTGCATTCCGCCGCAGCGCAAGGAAAGAGGTGACCGCACTTGATGCTTGTACCCTATGTAATCGAACAGACGGGGAGAGGCGAACGCTCCTACGACATCTACAGCCGACTCCTCAAAGACCGAATTATCTTCCTGGGCGAGGATATCGACGATCACGTAGCCAACCTGATCGTCGCGCAGCTGCTGTTTCTGGAGAGCGAGGACCCTGACAAGGACGTCAATATCTATATCAACAGCCCGGGTGGCTCCGTCACCGCGGGACTGGCCATATACGATACGATGCAGTACATAAAGTGTCCTGTTTCTACTATCTGCGTCGGCCAGGCCGCCAGCATGGCCGCCGTCCTTCTGGGAGCCGGTACCCAGGAGAAGAGATACGCACTTCCCCATGCGAGGATCATGATCCATCAGCCGCTTGGCGGTGCCCAGGGACAGGCCACGGATGTTGAAATCCAGACCAAAGAGATCCTGCGGGTCAAGGAAACCCTGAATAGAATCCTCGTCCACCATACGGGGCAGACAAAGAAACGGGTGACCACCGACACGGATCGCGATTTCTACATGTCGGCAGAGGAAGCGCAAAAATACAATATTATCGACAGTGTAATCGAGAATCGCTAGACCTCCACGGTAGCCCTTTGTGTTACCCTGCCAACAGGGGAGCCTCTGCTCCCCTGTTACTTATTGTGACGAAAAGCGTTTTGCGCTAGGATACAGATTCAGACCGTTGGCAGCAGATAACGGCGTCAAGGAGGATGTTCATGTTTCAGTTTGATGGGGATAATCGGGACGGAAAGCACAAAGGCATCCGTTGCTCCTTCTGTGGCAAGGGGCAGAAAGAGGTGCAAAAGATCATCGCCGGCCCAGGGGTGTACATCTGCAACGAATGTGTACATCTTTGCAACCTCATTCTCAAAGAAGAACAGGAATCGACGGAACCACAGGACACGGCAACGGAACCTGATTTTGAGGATGTTCCACGGCCTCAGGACATTAAAAACTTCCTCGATCAATATATAGTTGGACAGAATCAAGCGAAGAAAGTCCTTTCGGTGGCAGTCTACAACCACTACAAGCGGATTCTGCAAAAGCAGTCCAGCGAAGCCGATGACGTGGAGCTGCAAAAAAGCAATGTACTGCTCATCGGCCCCACCGGATGCGGGAAAACCCTTCTGGCCCAGACAATGGCCAAGAAGCTGAATGTGCCCTTTGCAATGGCCGATGCAACAACCCTTACCGAAGCAGGCTATGTCGGCGAGGACGTGGAGAACATCCTCGTCCGCCTCTTGCAGGCAGCCGACTACGATGTGCAATCCGCTGAGCGCGGCATCATCTATCTCGACGAGATCGACAAGGTAGGACGAAAGTCCGAGTCAACCTCCATCACCAGAGACGTATCGGGTGAAGGGGTCCAGCAGGCTCTTCTGCGCCTGCTGGAAGGCACCGTGGCCAATGTCCCTCCCAAAGGGGGGAGAAAGCATCCGCACCAGGAATTCATTCAGATCGACACCTCCAACATTCTCTTCATTTGCGGCGGGGCCTTTGATGGGCTTGACGATCAGATCGCACGCCGCATGGACCGGCGCGTGATCGGCTTTGGCGGCGAGGTGACGGGGAATTCCAGGGAGGATCGGTATTCGCTGCTGCAACAGGTCCAACCGGAGGACATGATGAGCTATGGATTCATTCCCGAGTTTGTCGGGCGACTCCACGTATTCGCCGCCTTAGAGGCCCTCTCCGAGGAAGATCTGGTTCGCATCCTGATTGAACCCAGGAATGCGCTGATCAAGCAATACATCAAAACATTTCAACTGGAGGGCGTCGAGCTCGAATTCTCCGATGAAGCATTGCGCGCCATCGCCAGAAAGGCCGCCGGCAAGAATACAGGTGCCCGGGCGATGCGGTCCATCATGGAAGAGATTATGCTGGATCTGATGTACACAATCCCGTCATCGGAAAAGAAGCTCAACAAAATCGTGATTGATGAACATACGGTCGAAGATCCCGAGCATCCAGCGAGGCAGTTTCTCAACAACAGGGAGGTTGCCTGATAATGGCCGGCGAACAGCCTGTCGAACGGATGCCGGTTCTGCCCGTACGTGACATTGTTCTGTTCCCCGGGGTCATTGCCCCGCTCTTTGTGGGAAGGCCGCGTTCCCTGAAAGCGCTTGAAGAGTGCATGCTCAAAGACAAGAAGGTCTTCATCGTCGCACAGCGGGACATGCAGGTGGATGAACCAGGCCCGGAGGATTTCTTCACCGTGGGCACCGTATGTCAGGTTCTCCAGATGACGCGCGTTCCCGATGGCTCTACAAAAGCACTCGTCGAAGGTTTGTATCGCGGAAAAGCCGAAGACTACACCCTGGAAAGGGACTACTATGAGGTCTTCCTTCCCGAAAACGGCGACCAAGCGGAAGGAAGAGAAGAGGATGACGACGAGGGACAGATGGAAGCTCTCCGACGGAGTGCGCTGGAGCAATTTGAGCACTATGTCTCGCTGCACCCGAAGATCCCGAACGAGGTCATCGCCTCCGTCAGCTCTGTTGACAATACGGATCAGCTGGCGGATATCATCGCCTCCCATGCCCTTTTAAAGGTCGATCAGAAGCAGCGTCTTCTGGAAATCGGTACACCGGAACAACGACTGGAAGAGCTGCTCAAGCTGCTCATGGGCGAGGTGGAAATCCTCGAGCTTGAGCATAACATCCATGACCGAGTCCGGCAGGAGATGGAGCACAGCCAGCGGGAATACTATCTGCGGGAACAGCTGAAGATCATCCAGGACGAGCTTGGCACAGGCGAAGGCTCATCGGAAATCCAGGAATTCAAGGAACATATCAAAAAGGCCAAAATGCCAAAAGATGTGGAACGCAAGGCCTACAAAGAGACGGAACGCCTGTCCAAAATGCCTGGAATGTCTGCAGAAGCAACCGTGGTCCGCACCTACATCGATTGGCTCACCTCCCTCCCCTGGCAAAAGCAGTCCAAGGACATCCTGGATATATCACGGGCGCAGAAAGTCTTAAACGAAGACCACTACGGACTCGACGAGATCAAGGAACGGATCCTGGAGTTTCTGGCCATCCGGAAGCAGGCGAGACAAGGTGTGAAAGGGCAAGTGCTCTGCTTTGTAGGCCCGCCTGGTGTCGGGAAGACATCTCTGGGGAAATCCATCGCTCGGGCATTGAATC